>CALLKH010000083.1 GCA_938008425.1 uncultured Planctomycetaceae bacterium
GAGTGTCGCCGGCTTGGCGGTTGTCCCACGGGAGAGGCCCGGCTGACCAAAGGCTATCAACTGCCGGCGCGGCATGTGATTCACACCGTCGGCCCCGTGTATCAGGACGGGCGACAGGGCGAGCCGGAGCTGCTTCGGTCGTGTTATCTTGCGTCGTTGAAATTGGCCGAATCGGCAGGATTGCGGTCGCTGGCATTTCCCGCGATCAGTTGCGGCGTTTATGGCTATCCCCTCGACGAGGCGGCCGACATTGCGCTGGTCACCTCCGCGGAGTCTCTGGAACGGCTGCCGTCGATTGAGCGAGTCTTGTTTGTACTCTTTGGCCGGGATGCGTTCGAGGAATATGAACGGGTCTATCGAATGCGATCGGGCATCGATTAGAGAGTTCTCCGGGACGTTTCGCCAAACGAGCCTATCCGAGATCCTTTTTCCATTCCTGTTCCCGGTGGTTGATCGTGTGCCGCGACTCCAGCGATTCCAGAAGGGTCTTGAGCTCGGTCTTCCATGCCTGGCGTTCCTTCTCTAAAGCCTTGTCGCCTTCAGTGGCTTCGAGAAGATAATGCAGGGTTTCAGCGAGCGTCGCGACGCCGAAGTCATTGTCCACCTCTGCCGCCCAGGTCCGGGTTTGCTCCAGGGTCGGTCGAAGCAGCTCGATCGCCTTGGCATGATCGCCCTTAAGCCGATGGCAGTCGGCGAGTTCCTGCGTGGCTCGAATCGTGCCGGTGGGATCGTGATCTTCAAACAGCTTGAAGAGGCTCTGCGCCTCGACCAGGTTGAATTCGGCCTCCGCGAAGCGCTTCTGCAAGGCGTTGACCCGCCCCAGCGACATCATCGCAAACGCGGTCGCGACGGATTGCCGTCCCATGCGCGTCTCGGCGATCTGGAGCGCCTCTTCGCAGGCGTCCTCGGCCTTGTCCAAGTCGTTGGTCAGCGTCTTGGCGCGGGCGAGATTCAGAAGGGGGCTCACCAGATCGAACGACGTGTCGCCGGAGAGCCGCCGGATTCTCTCTATCGCCTTCTTAAGTGTTCTTTCCGCCGCGGAGACTTCCCCGAGCTCAAGTTGCAAGGCGCCCAGGCTGCTGAGGCGGGTGACATACTCAGGTGCATCCTCCCGGCCCCGATCGGCGTCGTCCCACTCGACGAGTTGCTGATGGTACTTCACGCTGGCCTTCAGCAGGCGATGCCCCTGACAGCCGCGCGCCACCCCGTAGAGAATGTTTCGGGCATCTGCGCCTTTCCCGGCCTCCCGGAGTTTCTTTGATCGTTCGAAGACCGTGTCAAATTTTCGAATGCCGTCGTCGTGTCGCTTGGCGCGGATCAGGATCGCGCCGAATTCAGCCATGCGATCCAGGGCCCCGATGTTGAGCGGATCGTCGAGCCTGGCGTCGGCCTTGGCGATGTCCTCGAAGTGGCCGATTGCTTCATCGAGGCGACCCATGCGGACGCAGTCCCGGGCGAGATTGCCCTTTTCGAGCAGCCGGTAGGGATGCTCCGGCGGCAGAACGCGATCAAAAATCTCCAGCGCTTCGCGGCGGAAGGGAAGCACCTTGTCACGATCCCCCAGTTCGCCGTAGAGCCACGCCAGGTTGCTGATCGAGACGGCTGTATCCTTTGCATTCCTTCCGAGCAGCGTTTCCCGAATGAAGAGGCCGCGAAGCTTGTCGTTCAAGGCCTCGTCGTAGTTTTCGACGTACTTCTGCGCCGTGCCGCGGTTGTCGAGCGATTCCGCCGTTTCCGCCGTTTCTCCGACGGTTGCCATCAGCGCCTTCACGGCCCGGTTGAAGTAATCGACCGACTTACGTGGCTGGCTTCCCCGGAATCCCTCGCGGCCGGCAAGATAAATCGAAAGCCACCCAAGTCGATCGAGGGTCTTGGCTGTCGTCGGATGTTGTTCGCCGTAGGTATTGGTGAAGATTTCCAGCGCCTTGAGCAGCGTGAACTCCGCCTCCTCGAGCAGCCCGAGATCAACATCGGCCGAACCGATCGCGTGGAGCGCCTTGCCGATTTCAACATCGTCCATCGTCATCTGCTTCTCTCGAATCGCCAGCGCCGACCTGGCTGCCGCCTGGGATTCGGCGTACTTACCGGCTTCGTAGAAGCTTGTGGATTCCTCGATCTTCTTGTCAGCCTCACGGAGCTTCTCCTGACGCTCCTTTGAAACGCCGGCCCATTCCTTCAGTGTTGCGGCCAGTACCCGCGCCGTCACGGTCAGGTAATGCTTGTCGCCGACAATCTCCGCCCGAGTCTTGAGCGCCTGCTCCGCGAGTCCGGAGGCCCTGGCATACTCGCCGCCCAGGCGAGCTTCCTTCGCGTCGGCCATTTGCTTCGCCGCCTGTTCCATTCGCGCGGACTGCTCCGACGTAAGCGGCTTCCCATCCCTGGACAGTGTGGGTGGGACCTGGATGGGAGTCTCGCGCACCTTCTTCAACAGCGCTTCGTGGTTGTATTTTGCGGGGGCGCTCGTCGTCGGTTCGGCGGTGGAGAATGCGGGGCAGATTGCTATCAGCGTCGCGATGCAAATGCAGGATCGACTGAACGCTTGATCACATTTTCCGGGCTTGTCAGTGCGAAGTCGCAGGCGCGTGCTCAGACGCATGATTTTTCCAACCTCCGGGTGCTTGATGCTTGATTTCGTTTCCGGGTCTTCGAGGTCATTCGAAGCGGCCGGGGCGTCGTGTCGACCTGACGGGACCGTCAAAAGAAACAGGCCGTGAGCACCTATCGTACTCACGGCCTGTGGTTTACTCAAATTTGGGTTCCGTAATGAGGCCCAAAGGCCGCCAACCGGAACGCAATCAACTTAGCGGCGGCGGCGAATCAGCGCGAGGGCGCCCATGGCCAGAAGGCCCAGGGTCGCCGGCTCGGGAACGCAGGTGTACGCCTCGCCGTAGGTCGTGGCAACACAGAGGTCGTCGATCGTCTGGGTCGTATTGCCGGCTGCCTGTCGGAATGCAAAGGCGGAAACCGCATTGCTGAATCCGGGGTCAGTCGCAGCGATCGATGAACCCGACTCCAACGCCTGGTCAAGCCAGAGACTTGCATTCTGACCAGTGAAGTCGTACGAGACCACCACTCGATAGCTCTGTCCGAACACAAGATCGCCGGTGAAGGCTTCACCGTCCGAGTCGGTGATGCTGCTGTCGTTGCTCAGCGCGAGGCGATAGCCGGCGCTTGTCGGCGCGGTCACCCAAACGCGACCATTGAAGTTGGAAGTACCCTGCAGAAACATCGCAAAGTACGTGTCGGTGATGCTTGCGGCGGGATCGGCAATGACGAGATTGAACGCAGCGTACCATCGGTCGCCGGCGCCCATCGTCGCACCGGCTGGTGCGTTGACGTCCTCCCTTGAACCACTGCCCTGAGCCAGGCCGATCTGACCGCTCGAAATCTGAACCGGTAGCGCTCCCGCACCGCTGTGGGCGGCCCAGGTTCCGCCGGGACCCGGCGTGGGGTTTGTTCCAACCAGGTTGCCATTGGCCCGGTTGAAGTTGTCGTTGACCAGGATCGATGCCTGGGTCGCAACGGTGGTGGCGCAAATCGAGGCCACCGCCATCGCAAGAATGCCTACGCTCTTTTTCATCTATTGCTCCTTTACTCCTCAGACGTGCTCTCAACTCCGGACGGAGTTTGCAGAGCGATCAATCTGACGCAACCCGGACCATCCTCCCGACGATCCATCGCCGCGAGTGATACTCCGCTTGGTACTCCAAACTCTGTGAACCGGGGGCCTTTAGGCGGGCCCTCTTTCCACTCCTACCGCACAATCTAGAACACCCGTTCCGACTCTACAAGATTCCCCGGGGCTGGGAATTGAAGAACACTTCACGAATTCCACGTTAACCACTGACGATCCGGCCGCGGTCGACTGCGGATTCGAATCGTCAGGTTTTGGACATAGAAACGAGCCGCAAGCGGTCATTGCGCTCGCGGCCCGTTGTTTTGGTACACAACTGGCTTCCGGGCCAATCCGTGGTCTATCCCTGCGGGATGCTCAGCGGCGCCTCCGAACCAGCGCGAGTACGCCCATGGCCACCAGGCCGAGAGTCGCCGGCTCGGGAACGCAGTTCAGCGCGTCGCCAAAGCTGTTCGCCACGCAGAGGTTGTCAATAAATGAAGTTGGGTCGGGATCCGTCGGATTCGCCTGCCGAAGCGCGAACGAGTTAATCGCGTCTGAGAAAGCGCCATCGTACGTCACGTTGGTGCTACCCATGGATGCCGGGTTCACCCAAAGTCGGCTGTCTCCACTGTCAAAGTCGTACGAGACCACCACGCGGAGGGTCATGCCGAAATTAAATCCATTCAACCACGCCGTCGCACCGGAACTGGCGACCGAGGTGCTGTTCGACCCGCCCACTGCCAGCGAAAAGTCCCGGCCATCCGGCGCGGTAGTGTACCACAGGCGGCCGTTAAATCCTGAAGTTCCAACAAGGAAGTGGGAAAACACCACGTCTCCCGCCAATGGGCCGCCGGCCGAGGTCCGAAGCGTGAGCGCCGCGTAAAGCGTCTCGCCCGCACCCTGCGTGTGATTCAGTGCGACGTTTGCATCCTCACGCGAGCCGCTTCCCTGGGCGACGACGGCTTCGCCGCCGGTCACCTGAATCGGAACCGCACCCGCGCCGCTGTGCGCCGACCAGATCCCGCCGACCGCCGGCGTGTTTCCAACCAGATTCCCATTGGGATAATTGAACGGCTCATTCACGTACAACGTCGCGAACGAGGCCGATGAGGCTGCCGCAAGCACGGCCGCCGACATGACGATGGATCCCACAAACTTTCTCATCGCACTTTCTCCTTTTTCGCCCAATTTCCGATCAACTCTTTTCAGTTTTCTCGAAGTGTATCCGCAGAAGTCACTGACACTGTTAAGACACGGGGCCTCACAGCGCCGGGCGCATGGAACGCGTCGATTGAGAAGATGAGGTTACTGTACGGAGGGTGCTTCTTTCGCCCGCCGGGTTTCCTCACACTCGACTTTGATCGTAATTAACTGTGGTCCGGAATTCAATAGTTTCGAGGTGGATGGGGCCGGCTAAGTTCTTAAATTTCAAAGGGTAAACGCCCCCCGCATGTTCACAGGGCAGGCCGGCGACGGCCGGATCGCGGCGAGGCGCCCACGTCCGGTCGGTCGTTGTCGACAAATGTCATTTTTTCGAGTTCTGCGACGATTTTTCGGGCAATGACAGCCTTGGATGCCGCCGCCCACCGCTTCCAGGTCCCGCCCAACCGGAGAAAATCAAAGCACGCCCGGTCCGCACCGATGTTGGCGGGGCCGTTCAGAAGGACCGCGTCGGCCTGTTTTCGGACCAGTTTTGCGGCGGCTTTCCGCCGGGGACCGTGGTCCTCCAGGGCGAAAACGAGCGTCTTCCGGGCGCCCTTCATCTTCCCGAGCGATGCGGCGATGTCCTCGGTCGGTTCAAGTTGGAGGATCAGGCCTGACTCGGATTTGGGCAGTTTGCGGGTCGCCCGGCGAATCGGGCGATAGTCGCAAACCGCGGCCGCACAGACCGCGACGTCTGAGCGGCGAAATTCCCTCTTGGCGGCACGGGCCATCTCGGAGCCCGTCTCGACACGAATTACGGTGACGCCGGCCGGCGATGGCAGGTCGACGGGGCCCGTGATGAGGACCGCCTCATGTCCGCGCGAGACCGCCGCCGTTGCGATGGCGAAGCCCATTTTGCCGGATGAAGGATTCGAGATGAACCGGATGGAGTCGAGATACTCGCGCGTCGGTCCCGCTGTAATGACGATCCTGAGTTTCGTTCGGAGTTTCGCGGGCCTGCGGGATGTGGACGCCATCGGTCGGGCACCCTTCACTGGACGGGAACTTCAATGACGTCGAATCGTGCGTGTGTATCGATTCGCGATTCAGGCCTTGCCTCGGCTTCGAGGCGGTCGTTCACCCAACACGGCGATGGCCGCCGTCAGGATCTGATCCGGCTCCGCCATGCGCCCCGCGCCGATCGTCCGACAGGCGAGCCAGCCCTCACCCGGTGGGACTTCGCGATAGCCGAGTTCGCGCAGCGTGGCCATGTTCTTTCGCACGATGGGATTTTCCCACATGCGCGTATTCATGGCGGGTGCGAGCATGACCGGACAGTCGGTCGACATCACCATGGTTGAAACCAGTTCGTCGGCGAGACCGTTGGCGATCTTGCCGATAATGTTGGCCGTCGCCGGGGCGATGACAAACAGATCCGCGGCTTCCGTCAGCCGAAGATGCTGGGGATCGTGGTAATTTGCGGCGTCCCAGGTGCTCGTGAAGACCTGCCGGGCGGTGAGCGACTGGAACGTCAGCGGCGTGATGAATCGCTGGGCGGCGTCGGTCATGGCGACGGTCACGCCCGCCCCGCGCTGAACCAGCGCCGAAACGAGCGACGCCGTCTTGTAGGCCGCGATTCCCCCGCAGACCGCGACGACGATCTCATAGCCGGCGAGTGCGTCGCCCGCCGGTCCGCCGGACTGGCCTGCCGCGCTAGTCATCGGACCAGTTTTCGTCTGCCGCACTGGGCTTGACCGTGATCTTGCCTTCGGCGATCTCGCGGATGGCAATCTCAAGCGGCGTCATTCGACCGGGCTCGATCATCGGCCGCGCGCCGAACATCAACTCCCGCCATCGCTTTTGAATCATGGCGGTGATCTTGAACCGACCGCCGATGCGGTTGATCAAATCATCGTTCTTCAGGTCATCAATCATTCAAACGTCCTTTTCTGACCGGCGTCCCGGTCCTGTGCCCTGGGGTCCCTGACTTTAGGACGCGCCCAGGAGTCTCTTGATTTCGGCGATCGTCGCCTCAATGTCGTCGTTCACCACGAAGTGGTCGTAGCAGCCGGACTCATTCGCATAGCGGATTTCGCCATCCGCCTTTGCCAGCCGCTGTTCAATCACCTCGCGGGCATCCGTGTTTCTTCCCATGATCCGCCGGGCCTGCTCCTCCGATGTCGGAGGCAGCACGAAGATCGCGACGGCCTCCGGCATCCGCTCGCGCACCTGCATGCAGCCGCGGATGTCAATCTCCAGGATGATCGCGCGTCCCTTGGAGACCGCGGCGTTCACCGCGCGGATGGGTGTTCCGTAATAGTGTCCGTAGACTTCCGCCCATTCCAGGAGCTCGCCCGCGTCCCGCAGACTTTCAAACTCCTCGGCCGTGACGTAGCGGTAGTCTCTCTCATGCTCTTCGCCGGGCCGCGCCTTTCGCGTCGTCACCGACACACTGAATTCCGCCGGAAGATCGCTGCACAGCCGGTGGCAGATCGTGGATTTTCCCACGCCGCTCGGGCCGCTGATCACGATCACCTTTCCCTGTTGCTCCGCATTCTCGGATGACATCACGTCCGGTCGGCCTCCTGCCTATTCCACGTTCTGCACCTGTTCCTTGATCCGGTCGATCGCGGCCTTCATGTCCACAACAAACCGGGCGATCTCGGCGTCGTTGGACTTACTGCCGATCGTGTTCGCCTCTCGAAGCAGTTCCTGGGCGAGGAAGTCCAGCTTGCGGCCGGTTTCCTCCGGCGACTCGCAGAGCGCTTCGAACTGGTCCAGATGGCTGGTCAGTCGCGAGATCTCCTCGTTCACATCGCAGCGCTCTGCGAAGATGGCCACCTCGCGAGCGAGCGCGTCCTGATGAATTTCGACATTGACACCCTGGAGACCGTCGAGCAGCTGCGTCACCCGGGCGCTGAGTCGCTTCTGGTATTCACCGACGACATTCGGCGTTCGACGCTTCACCTCTGCGAGTCCGGCTCGAAGGTCGCCGCATCGCACACGAAGGTCGCGAAGGAGCGCCTCGCCCTCGGCCTTTCGCATGACGATAACGCCGTCGATCGCCTTTTCCGTGAGCGTCTTGACGACTTCGAACCGCGCCGCGAGTTTTTGCTCGTCGATATCGGGTTCCTGAAGGATCCCGGGGGCGTCGAGCAGTCGGGAGAAGTCGATCCGCGCCTGGTTGTACTTCTTGCAGACTTCCGTCAACTGCTTCACATATTCATCGAGCACAACCGTGTTGATTCGACACGCGGCCGCCGGCGACTCGTCCGCGACACGAAGCGAGTAGGTGATGCTTCCCCGGACGAGGCGCGTCCGCAGGAGCCGGTCCACCTCGGCCTCGTAACGCTGAAACGCCTCGGGCAGCTTGATGGCCGCCTTGAAGTAGCGATTGTTCACGCATCGAATCTCGACGCGATAACTCACGCCGCCATCGTTGATGCGCGCCTCGCCGAAACCGGTCATGCTCAGGATCATTCAGCGCTCCGCTCGACCGGACTCGTATCAGTTGGATGCGGGAGGTTCTTCCGTCGTCCCTGCCGGCGTCGCCCCTTCAGATGGCGTTTCACCCGATGTCGAAGGTGCGCCCGTTCCGGCCGGGGTCGGCTGTGGCTGCGACGGCGCGGGCGACTCCGATGCCGGCTGCTGCGCCGGCGTCAACGGCATCGGCGCGCTGTCCGAGGTCTCCGCATTGACCGGAAGATCGAGCGGAATCGTCGTGGTGTCGGAAAAGTCGGTGTCGAATGCCGAAGACTTCTTAAGCCCCTCGGGCTCGAACGCGAAATTCGCCACAACCGTCAGCAGCAGGAAGACGGCCACCAGCGCGACCGTAATCCAGGTCAGGAAGTCGCCGGTCTTGGTGCCGAAGGCCGAATGCCCGCCGACGCCGCCGAAGGCGCCCGACAGTCCCGCTCCGCGATTCTTCTGAAGCAGTACGAGCCCGATCAGAAGCAGCGAAACGCCGATGATCGAGACACTCAACAACACGCTCATTACGCCGAAAGCCAACATGTCATATACCCTTTGATCGCTCAGATTCCGGTTCGTCGTTCACCGTCAGATTCAACGACGCCCGCTTTCCATTTTTCTGAATTCCACTCAGCACCAGTGACCGCATTATCCGCCCCGGCTGGCCTGCACGCCGGCCGAGATGATGGCGACGAAATCCGCCGCCTTCAGGCTGGCCCCGCCGACGAGCGCGCCATCGACATCCGGGCACGAGAGCAGCGTTAGAGCGTTATCCGGCTTGACGCTGCCGCCGTATTGTATGCGAATCTTGTCAGCCACGCCCCTGCCGAATTTCTCCGCGAGCACGCCGCGGATGTGGGCATGGGCCTGCTGGGCCTGCTCCGGCGTGGCGTTCCGGCCGGTGCCGATCGCCCAGACCGGCTCGTATGCCACGACCACCGTCTCCGCACCCTTGGCGTCGAGGCCCGCCAGGCTTCCGTGAATCTGCCGGGTCAGCACGGCCTCCGTCTTGTTGCCGTCGCGCTCTTCAAGTGTTTCGCCCACGCAGACGATCGGCGTGAGCCCGGCCGCCAGGACGGCCTTCGCCTTCGCGGCGATCATCTCATCCGACTCACCGGCGACATGGCCTTTCGTATTCTTGGGGCCGATCGTGTGCCGGCGCTCGCTGTGGCCGAGGACGACGTATTTGCAGCCGGTCTCCTTGACCATGTCCGCCGAAACTTCGCCAGTGAAGGCGCCGCTCTTCTCGAAGTAGCAGTTCTGCGCGCCGAGGCCCACCGGCGTATCGGCCAGCGCTTTCGCCATCGGAAAGAGGTAGATCGACGGCGGGCAGACCGCGATCTCCACGGCTGGACTGCTGCCGATGCCCTTGACGATCCCGGCGACCAGTTCGCGGGCGGTCGCGAGGTCGAGGTTCATTTTCCAGTTGCCAGCGATGAATTTCTTTCGCATGCCTGTTCCAATCATTCGCCGACCGGCCGGGTCGGCGGCTCTCTCAATCGTATCGCGTCGCGACGGCTAGGCCGCGATGACCTCCATCGCACGCGGGTAGGAACCCAGCGTGCGAAACGTCTTGCAGTGCGATCGGGCGTCATCCAGCGCCTTGCCGATCGCGGGGTCCTGCTCGTGGCCGTCGATGTCGACGAAGAAGTTGTATTCCATCTCCGATGTCGGGCTCGGACGCGAGGTGATCATCGTCATATTCGCGCCGTGCCGCTGAAACGCGAGAAGCACATCCACCAGCGCGCCGGCCTTGTGCGCCGTGACGAACATCATGCTGGTGCGATCGCAGCCCGTCGGCTTGGCGGATTCGCGGCCGATGACGAAGAACCGCGTCGCATTGCGCGGATTGTCTTCGATGTTCGCCGCAAGGATTTGCAGGCCGTACATCTTCGCCGCCAGCGCGCTGCCGACGGCCGCCGCGCCCGGGGTCTGGGCCGCCGTTTCCGCCGCTTTGCTCGTGCTGGCCGCGGCGACGAGCTTCGACGACAGGCCCGTTTCGGCCAGCCAGTTCTGGCACTGCTTGAAGGCCTCGGGCTTTGAGTAGACGGCGTCAATCTCGTCCCAACCGCAGTTGGCGAGCAGGTTCTGGTGAATCGCCCGCTGGATTTCGCAGCAGATCTTGGCGTCGTATTCGATGAAGGAATCGAGCGTGTCGAGCACCACGCCGCCGGTCGAATTGTTCTCGACCGGCACGACGCCGTACTCGATGTGCTTTCGGGCGAGCGAGTCGAAGATGCCGCGCACGTTGGCGAGCGGTTCGTATTCCACCGACGCGCCGAACTTGCCCATGGCGGCCTCGTGTGAGAACGATCCCTTCGGGCCGAGGTAGCCGACGCGCGGGGGACGTTCGAGGGAGAACGAGGCTGACATGAGTTCGCGGTAGATCGCCAGCAGCGACTGGCGCGACATGGGGCCGGATGAAATCGATGCGATTCGATCGAGCACGGCGCGTTCGCGATCCGGCGCGAAGACGCCGGCGCCCGATTCGACCTTGAGCTTGCCGATCTTGACGGCCGCTTCGGCGCGGGCGTTGAGCAGCCGGACGATTTCATCGTCGAGCGAGTCAATCTCGTTGCGGAGTTCTTCGAGGCTGCTCATGAATGGAACGATGCCGATACGCGAAAACCCGGCGCGCGGGATCAGCCCGCGCGTGCCATGTCGAGCCCTGCATGAGAACCGATAGCTCCTGATTTGTCAAGGAGTTGCAACTCGGCTGACGCTGGCGACTTAGGCGCGTTTCAGGCGCAGATTTGCTTCGCAATACGCTCGCATTGGGGCACTTCCAGTCGAAGTCTTGGGATCGCCGCATCAGGCCCATCTGTGAGCATTTCAGTCGTGCATCCCGACCTGCCGCCCGGCATTCCCCATCGGCGCACCGCCTGCCCCCGGCTTGCCGTTTGGCGATGAACGCGTCAACCCTTCCGGCAGCGTCGAAGATACCCCCTCAGACTGGCTGCAAACCGCGATCCGGTGCATACTTGTCACCGCAGGTTCAACCCCCAGGCAATCGACGGTCGACCGTCGAACGCCGGGTTCGACGATCATTTCGGGAGAATTCACAATCATGACAACTTCAAACAGATGGACTGCGTTTCTCAGTCTGGCCGCCATGGCCTTGATCACCCCGTTTGCGGCCACCGGCTGTGGCGAAGGCAGCGGCGGCCTGTCACAGGCGAGCCGAAAGGAGCCGGAGATCGTGAAAGCCAAGTACGCCACCTTCCGGCTGACGGCCGACCTCAAGTCGCTGACCGCCAATGAACGCAAGATGATTCCGCTGCTCATCGACGCGGCGAAGCATATGGACGACGCCTTCTGGACGCAGGCCTACGGCGATAAGGCGGCGCTCATGGCGTCGATCAGCGATCCGGGTTTGCGCCGCTATGCCGAGATCAACTACGGCCCGTGGGACCGGCTCGAAGGCAACGAGCCCTTCATCGAGGGCGTGGGGCCGAAGCCGCTCGGCGCGAATTTCTACCCGGCCGATATGACGCGCGAGGAATTTGAGAAGTACGTCGATGCCCATCCCGACCAGGCCGACAAGCTCAAGAGCGAGTACACCGTCGTCCGCCGTGGCGACGAAGGCGGCTTGAAGGCGATTCCCTATCACGAGTTCTATGCCGAGCACGTCCGCGCCGCGGCGCTGAAGCTGAAGGAGGCGGCGGCGCTGGCGGAGGATTCGGGCCTGCGCGAGTACCTGCTGGCCCGGGCGGTAGGGCTGCTCAACAGTGAATTCCGTGCCAGCGATATGGCATGGCTCGACATGAAGGACAACACGGTCGACATCGTCATCGGTCCGATCGAGCACTACGAAGACGCGATGTTCAACCGCAAGACGGCCTTCGAGTCGTACGTGCTCATCAAGGACAAGGCGTGGAGCGGCCGACTGGCGAAGTATGCCGCGCTGTTGCCCGGTCTCCAGCGCGGCCTGCCGGTCGCCGAGGAGTACAAGCAGGAAATGCCCGGCACCGACTCCGATCTGAACGCCTATGACGTGATCTACTACGCCGGCGACTGCAACGCGGGCTCCAAGACGATCGCCATCAACCTGCCGAACGACGAGCAGGTCCAGCTCGCCAAGGGCACCCGCCGGCTCCAGCTCAAGAACACCATGCGGGCCAAGTATGACCACATTCTCGTGCCGATCGCGAAGGAACTCATCGCCGAAGACCAGATGAAGCACATTACCTTCGACGCCTTCTTCGGCAACGTGATGTTCCACGAGGTCGCCCATGGCCTCGGCATCAAGAACACCATCAACGGCCGCGGAACTGTGCGCGAGGCGCTGAAGGAACTCGGCTCGGCGCTCGAAGAGGGCAAGGCCGACATCCTCGGCCTCTACATGGTGACGGAGCTGTTCAACCAGGGCGAACTTGAGGGCGGCGAGTTGATGGACAACTACGTGACCTTCCTCGCCGGCATCTTCCGCTCCGTGCGCTTCGGCGCCGCCAGCGCCCACGGCCGAGCGAACATGCTGCGGTTCAACTTCTTCGAGGGCATGGGCGCGTTCACGCGCGACGCGGCGACCGGCCGCTACCGGGTGAATTTCGACAACATGCAGAAGGCGATGACGGCGCTGTCGATGCGCATCCTGACGCTCCAGGGCGACGGCGACTACGACGGCGTGAAGAAGCTGATGACCGACATGGGCAACATCGGCCCCCAGCTTCAGGCGGACCTCGACCGGCTGTCAAAGGCGGGGATTCCGGTGGATGTGGTGTTTGAGCAGGGGATGGGGGTTCTTAGGTGATTTGGTGATTTGGTGATCTGGCGATTGGGTGATTTGGTCAGCCAGGGATCTGCCGAGCTGGTGACTGGGTCTCCGTCGGCTTGCCGTTTGG
>CALLKH010000084.1 GCA_938008425.1 uncultured Planctomycetaceae bacterium
CATCAGCCTGTCGCGGCTCGTGCAGGCGACGACGGGCGAGAAGCTCGCCAAGTCGCATACGCTTTCGGACTGGCGCAAGCGCCCGCTGTCGGCCGAACAGATCCACTACGCAATCGAAGACGTCGCACATCTCCGCGGTTGTTACGATTTCATCAGCCGCAAGCTGACCAGGCTCAACCGCGAAGCCTGGCTCTGGGAGGAGTGCGACGCCCTCTGCCAATCGGCCGCCACCGATGACGGCGATGTTCAGAAGCTTCGACGGCTCAAGGGCGCGGGCTCGCTCAGCGCCAAGGAACTGGCGATCGCTCACGCCCTGCTCGAAGCCCGGGAAGGCATCGCCAAGCAGTACAATCGGCCGGCGCGTGGCGTGCTTCGGGATCACCTGCTCGTCGAGATCGCCCGGCGCGGACTGACGGATGTTCAAAAAATGCGAACGCTTCGCGGTCTGAGTCTCTCGACGCAGAGCCTTCAGGCTCTCGCCGAGGTGGTCGCAAAGGCGAAGAAACTTCCCGCGAGCGCGTGGCCCGAGTTGCCCAGCCAGGAGGACTCGGGCCCGGAGCAGGTGCTGATCTCGCTGCTCACCGCGGTCCTTCAGGATTTCTGCAGCCAGAACAACCTGGCCTATAGCCTGCTCAGCAAGAAGCAGCACCTGCGAAACCTGGTGCGCACCCACACCCGACCCGACGACGAGGCCTCCGACAACGCCCTTGCACATGGATGGCGAAAGCAGGCCGTCGGGGATCTGCTCGAGCGAATCCTGACGGGGCAAAGCTCCATCCGCGTGACCCGCAAGGGCGAGTCCGGCCCGGGGCTGACGGTCGACTAGGCCCTGCGCCGGCCCGATTCACCCCCGCTTCATCTCAAGCCCTGAATTAAAGTGCCGATAACCAAAGAGACAGGCAAAGGTTGCGATTCGAAGGCCTCGCTCGGCTGATTCGCCTTTCAAATCGCGCGTACATCGACTGAATCGGCAGACGATTTCCGTCAAGATGGAAGCATGGCCAGATCGTTTCTCAATGTGAAGGAGGTCGCGGCGAGCCTGCACGTCAGCACCCGGGAAGTCATGCGCATGGCGGAGAACGGGATTCTGCCGGCGACGCGCGTGCGCGGCGAATGGCAGTTTCGATCGGCCGAGGTGTGGAACTGGATCGAACAGAACGTGCATTCGCTGGCGGAACGGCGGCGCAAGGATCGTGATCCGGAATCCAAGGGCGATCTCCTCATCTCCCCCGCCCTGCTCGAGACTGCGGTCGATGTCAACCTGAATGCCAAGACGAAGTCATCCGTCCTGCGGGAAATCGCCCGACTTGCTGAATTCGCCGACCCCTATGTAGACGGCAACGCGCTGGCCGTCACGCTCAGCGAACGTGAGGCGACGGGATCGACGGCGCTCCAGGACGGCGTCGCCATTCCCCATCCTGCGACGCCGATCTACGCACAAGGGCCCGTGCTGGCGGCCGCCCGCACCATGCAGGGAATTCCCTTCGGCGAGCGCGGCGGCGGAATGACAGACCTGTTTTTCCTGATCTGCTGCACGGACCAGAAGGAACATCTCATCTATCTTGGCCGCCTCTGCCGGTTGCTTATCGATCGCGATCTTCAAACAAAGCTCCGCGAGGCCGAGACGGCGTCGGAGTTCGTTCGAGCGATCGAACGTGCTGAAAAAGCCCTGTGCAAAGACACTTGATATTCACGCGGCGCCAACGGCCCATCACCGCGATATGTAAACCTGGCTGCTCCTCCCATCAGCCGGCCCGCGAATCATCTCCCGCCGAGCTCGCACAAACGCCTCGCGAAACAACCGCCGCTTCATCGGAAGATGCAGTTGATACAACTCTTCGCGCAACGCCTCCCAGTCGCCCACCTCTGCCAGCGAACGAGTACCCCATTCCGCCATTCGCCGCTCAGCCGCTTCATGTTCCTCGCGGCCCTGCGAAAGCCATGATTCATAGTTCTCAGCCAGCCCATCGGCGTCGGCCGTTCCGTAGATCGCCTCGAAGCACGCCGGATTGACCTCGGCGAGGATCGCGGCCACGCGCCCGAGGCACTGCTCGCGGCGGCAGTAGTCCGACCAGGTCAGTCGATGATCGTGCACATTTTTCGCCGCCGCATGGTAGTGCACTCGCGAACCGACGGATTTCTCAATTCGAAACGCCAGCTCGCAGTCCTCGAAGAACACCGGCCGCAGCCGCTCCTCGAATCCGCCGGCGTCCATGATCATCTCGCGCGGGGCCGACGCATTGCACGTCCAGAAGTGACGAAAGCCGTACGACTCGCCCGGCGTCATCTGGTCGTAGAAAAAAATCATCGACGTGTCGCGCAAGAGGCCGTCGAAGACCGTCATGTCCGGCCACGGCACCCACCGCGTCTCGCCGATCACCATTCCCGGCGTACCGCGGGCCCGCTGACCCGCCACGTGCTCCGCCACCCAGTTCGCATCCGGATAAGTGTCGTCGTTTGAAAAGATGACCAGTTCGCCGCGCGCTTCACGCAACGCCGCATTTCGCGCCGCAGAAACGCCGACGCGCGGCAACTCAAGAAATCGCGTGTCCGGCAGCGCAACGGTGGGACGCAGATCATCCGGCCCCCAGCCGCCGTCGATCGCCACGATGACCTCGATTTCAATGCCGAGAGGAAGGCACTGCCGTGAAAGCGCCACGAGCGTCCGGCCGATCTTCGTCGGACGTCCGCAGGTCGGAATGATGATGGAAACGAGGTTTTGCATCGCCTGAAATCGACTCCGCCCCGGCCGAACGCCCGGTGATTCGCGCTACCAGTTGATCCGCTGAATATCGCCCTCGAAACAGCTGATCGTCTCGCCGAAGGGATTCAGTCGCCGGCTCGCAAGGATCTCACGTTCGATCTGGGGGGGAAAAAGCGCGTGGTGCCGACAGAGTATCTCGTCGTTTGGTTCGAATCGCGGCGGATTCGAAAGCGGCCGGACGATCGCGCAGACATTGTACCAGTGCCGGGCGAACGCACCGCCGCGAATGTCGAATCCCGCCCGAAGGAGCGTCAGCATCAGCTGGCCGACGGTCCACCCCGTGAAGACGTGACGACCGACGACCTGCGTCTTGAATGGAGGAACGATGACGCAGAGTACGCCGTCCGGCTTCAGGACTCGACGCCACTCCCCCAGGACCGACAGCGGATCCAGGGTGTGCTCAAGGCAATGCGACGACCAAATCGCATCCACCGAGCCGGCCGGAAAGCCGGGATTCGTGATATCCGCCTCGGTCAGTCGGCATCGCCCGCCGTACCGAGATGCGATGGATCTGATTTCCGGGGTCAGCACGCGATCCACGGCATGCACGTCAAACCCGCGTTCGAGCATGTACCCGGTGTGACGCCCCAGACCCGCGCCAAGGTCGGTGACCCGGCCCGAAACTTCGCTCAGGAATCGATCGAGCAGTGGGTTTTGATCGGTATCAAACGAAACAGTGCTCTTTTCAGCGATCTCCATGAGTCTTTATCGACCGCAGCAAGGCTCGATCAACGCAAATCCTGCACCCTTACGCGGGGTAGACCCGATGATAAACGGAGGCCAAGGCAGAATAAGCGATGCGGCCGCCGGGGAAGACGACCATCGGAAACACCTACAACATCTCGCCTTTTGATCTCGCGGACTGGAGTGTCTTCGGGCCGGACCGGTTGCTCTCCCCGAATCTCGGCATCCACGACGAAAAGGGGTTCGGAAGCTGCCACGAGGATCGAATCTTCGTCATCGGAAGCTGCTTCGCCCGGGAGATTCACTCGGCGCTGTCCCAGCGCGGGTTCGCCGTTCGCGGCGAAGGCGTCGGCAACAAGTACAGCACCTTCGGCATACTCCAGACGCTTCAATGGGCCCTGCACGGCGGACTCGGCGAGCGGCACATGATTCCACTTGCTGACGCAACGTGGCTCGATCCCCATCGCCATCCGCAGACTTTCTTCCCGACAGCCCGTGCGGCGGTGAACGCTCATCAGGCGATTCTCGATCGCACCGCCGCCGATCTGCGATCAAGCGATGCCGTCGTCATCACGCTCGGTCTCGTCGAGGCCTGGTACGATCAGCGGGAGTCCGTCTGGCTCAACGGGACGCCGCCCGTCGGCCGCATGGCCGTCGAGCCCGGCCGCTTCACGCCGCGCCGCACCACGCACGCTCAGAACCTGGCCGCGCTGCTCGACATCCTCGCGCTTCTTCGAACCGTCAATCCGGGCTTTCGCATCATCGTCAGCGTCTCGCCGGTTCCGCTCTACGCGACCTTCTTCGGCGAGGATGTGCTCGTGGCCAACGCCTACAGCAAGGCGACGCTGCGATCTGTCGTGACCGAGGCGCGCCTTCATCATCGAAGCCCGGATGAACCGGCGTTCGACTACTTCCCGAGTTATGAGCTGGTGACGCTTTCAGACAGGAATCAGGTCTGGCGAACCGCCCACGGCGACGGCACTCCGGACGGCCGGCACGTTCGTGCCGAGTTCGTGCGCGACGTCATCGTCAAAACCTTCGTCGATCACTACCTCTCACGCGAACAGCGCAGCCGCACCGCCGCAGATTCCGGCGTTACGACCGAGCCACGTCCATCGCCCGCGATGCCTTGCTGACGACCGCCTCGCGCGGCATGCTGCGCGAGGCACCGGCCTCCAGCGTCGCGGTGAGCCACTCCATTGCGCGGCCGAGCAGCGCCTTGTAGCTGAAGCGTTCGACGATCGGCGCCCGCATGCGATCCGCGATCGATCGGCGCCGGTCGGCCTCGTTCACATACGATTCCGCCAGCGCGATGAATCCCTGCTCGCTTTCAAACGTCAATTCCGGCAACTCGGGCCACAGAAGGCCCGGCGTGAGATCGGCGCCTTCGGAGAATCGCCTTTCGAGAATCTCGAACAGGCGTTGATTGATTTGAAGTCCGGATTCCGGATCGCGTCCCTTCCATCGCCGCAGCTGCCGAAACTGTTCGGCCGTCTCTGAATCGAGATCGGCGGCCGTGACAAGAACGGGCAGCGCATCGCGAAGCGGCTTTACAAACTCATGGATCCGCCGCGACACGTCATGGCTGACATCCGCGCCATGCCGGCGAAACAGGAAGAAGCCGCCGGCGGTCAGGCCGTCGAGCACGCGCTGATGAAACGCCCAGTTCAGCCCAGCGTGCAGATTGATCGTCGCACCGCGAAAGGCGCGGCCGAGTTCTCGTCCGTGCGGCAGGTTTCCGCGGGCATACCTGGCGAATTGCGGATGATGCTCCCAGCCGGCGCCGTAGAGATTCAACCGGCGGCCGGTCGAATCCACCCATCGCGCCGCCCAAGCGATCGTCTGGTGCCGCAGGAACCGGTCCGCCAGCGGCCGCAGGAAGAAGCTCATGAGCGATTCGCGACCGGCCGTCTCCAGCGACGTGCCGACTGCCGACATGATCTCGTTCAGGAAATGGTCAAAGTCCAGCGCGCCGTTCAGCACACCGGCATCGGATCGGGATTTGAGCTCCCAGTAGATGGCCCGCATCAGATCGGAATGACCGGATTCGTCGAGCCGCGCGATCGACTCCTCAAGAAACAGGTCCGGCGGCTCGGAACAGTGGCTCGCAAAGGCGACATCGCAGGCGAATCGCTCATCCGTCGCCTCATCCGAAGAATGCTCGCCAAGCGCCGCGGGGTTGGTCGCCATCTCGCAGCCGAAGAATCGCTCGCCGGGATACTGGTGGTTCATCACCAGTTCATCGCGGCCGAGGCCCATACAGAAGTCGAGCGGCCCCATGGCACTGCCGGAGGTCGGACTGAAAAGCCACGTCAGGCGATCCTGAATCCATGTCATCACCGGCACGTTTGCGATGAGCAGGTTTCGCTGCGTCTTGCGCGTGTGATCGATCATGAACACGAGATCGGGCTGGAATTCCCGAATCGCCGCCATCGACTCGGCGGGCGAGGTGAAACTGTGCTTGTCCTGCTCGATGAGCAGCTTCGTTTCGAAGCCGAGCTCCGAGAGCGCGCTGAGTGAATCCCGTGTCGAGTACTGTAAGACTGTCGTATAGAGACTCGTCAACGCAAGGATGCGCAGCGGCCGCTCGCCGCCGCTGATGGCCGCTCGGTATCGCCGCGCCCAGTAAGCCGCATCGCGATCCGCGTACATCGATTCAACTTCCGCGCGGATGCTCGCCTTCTGCGCGTCGATCCGGGCGACGGCGCGGCGGATGATGTCGGCGGACCGGCCGGTCGTGCGGCCGCTCCACGCGGGTGAACTCACGATAATCTGAGGCGCCGGCGCGTTGGGCCGGGAGGCGATCTCCTGCTCAAGCGTTTCGTAGGCGGATTCGCCGAGGCAGAAGATGACGCGCTCGTCCTCAAGGAGCGGCCGCCAGTCCTGAACATGTAACGCGACGGCCAACGCCAGCGGTGACAATTCGACAACGTAGATGAACGGGCTCGCGCCGTTAAGCGTATCGCTCGTCGCGGCGTGAAAGAGCAGCGCCGTTTCACCGAAGGCCACGCCGTCGATAATGATCGGCGACACCACCTGCCCCGCCGCCTGACGCTTCAGGTCCTCAAGTCGATCCGACGGGGGCTTCAGGCCGAAGGCCGGTCGCCACTCACCGAGTCCCGAGGCATTCGGCTCAAAAACCTGAAAGCGGCCATCGCGCGAGATGTGAAGCTCAAGATTCGCGGATTGCCAGGCGCGCTCGACGTCAGCGACCCATTCGAATCGCCGCCGTGCGACCGCGAGGTTGGCATCGAACTGGGCGGCATAACGATCCCACCCGGCGAGGCCGTTCTCCCGCGTGCTCTCAAGCTGGCGAACGAGGCCGGCAAAATCTGCGCGTTCCAGGATGGCCGCATCGAAACCGCGCGCGAGACACGCCGCACGGTGGAAGAGTCCGGCCTGTACGAGGTGTTGGATCAGGAGCAGCCGAAGATCGGCATCTTCAGGATGGGCCGTCAGCGCGGATTGGGCGCTGTTCACGAAGGTTACGGTGTCCCCCGTCTGCCCCAGCGCGAGCAATTCCTCCCGCGTCATGATTCCAGATTGCGACAAAACGGCGAACTCCGAGTTCGGCGGTGAGCGATCATTCCCCCACTGCTATCGGACCTGCCGGAAGTCGACCTTGAAGCAATTCCTGCGCGTGCCGACCGGCACCCCGGCGGCCTCCGGATCAGATCGGCATCCCCTTATGACCGATAATGTTATAGGTCTTGCACCCGCGTGGCAGATTCGTCCATTGCTGTGATTCGCGCGCCTGAAAGCCATCATGCATCGCTGGCCCATCACATTCTCACTTCCGCAGGGGCTGACCATCGGCGGCCTGACCTCGTGGGCGTTTCGACTCACGGAGCATCTGCTGCATCATGACCATCGCGTGCGTTGGATGATCCATGATCCCCTGCCAGGCCATGCCGAGTTACCCGCGTCGGCGTTGCCCGATTCGCCGCGCTTTGAGGCCATCCGACTGCCGTCGCTCATGGATCGCGCGCATTGGGATGCGTGCATCAGGGCCTATCGCAACTGCCTGCCGACGATCCTGCTGCCGGCGGTGCACACCGAGAGCTATGGCATCGCCGCGGCACTCGCGATGGTCGTGCCCGATGAGCTTCGGGTGCTGGCGTGGAACCACAGCGACAATCCGTATGACTACGCGTATCTGACCCGGTACGAGCCGATCATCCATCGGTACATCGTCAACACGAAAACATGCCAGGGCGAACTCCGACGACGGCTGCCTGCCCGATCGGATGAGATTCTTCTCGTCCCGCACGGCGTATGCTTGCCCGAGAAAGCGAAGCTGGGCGCCACCACGGCGGATACATCAGCGGCGCAAAGAGATGAGCATGCGGCCGATGCAACCCGGCCGATTCGCATCGCCTATGGCGGGCGCATCGAACATCTCGTCAAGCGCGTGCTCGACTTCCCGCGACTGGCGTCGGCGCTCGACGCCCTCGGCGTTCGATTTGAGCTCCGCGTGGTCGGCGACGGCCCGCAGTGCGAAGAGTTTGATCGACTGGCGGCCGAAGTCTCGCGGCACTTTCAGAACCGCGACAATCGAGTTTCCAGGTTGCCGGCGGTTTCGTTCAGACGTATTCACGAACTCTGGCACTGGGCCGATGTCTCCATGCTCATGTCCGCGCATGAGGGGCTCAGCGTCGGCATGCTCGAAGCGATGGCCGCCGGGTGCGTTCCCGTCGTGACGGCCGTCGCCAGCGGCGCGGGCGACGTGATCACGAACGGCGAGAACGGCTACATCTTCCCGATCGGCGATGTCGAGCAGGCGGCACGGATCATCCAAACGCTTGCGGCCGATTCTAAACAACGAAAACGCCTTGCCAGGAATGCTGTGAAGACGATTGAATCGAGGCACTCTTTCGAGCGATTCGCCAATGAAGTGGTCTCGGTGCTCGACACCATTCAATCCGATTCGCCGCGTTCGTGGCCGGTGGATCGTTCGCCGTTTCCATCCGCTCGCGTCGGTGAAGACGACTCAAATCCCCCGGGCGAAACGATTCCACACGACGCCGCAGTGAAACTGAGGTCGCTTCTGGCGGGTCTCGCCGACAACGAAGACGGACCCATCGCCATCTACGGGGCCGGTCGCCACACCCGCGCCTTGTCAGAAGTCTGGGCGGAGTCGCCGGTCGAAATTGTCGGCGTGATCGACGACGATCCCTCGCTCCACGGCCGTCAACTGTGGGGCTGGCCGATCGTCGCGCCGTGTGATGCCGTGAATCTCGGTGCGAATGCCATCGTGATCAGCTCCTGGATGCATGAGTCAGCACTCTGGCATCGCCGGACTGACATCGAGTCGCAGGGCATCACCGTTCATCGAATCTACGAGACTTTGAATACAATGAACGCGGCTCCGTCAGAATATGAAGCGGCGACGATGCCGGTTGATGCCGTCGTCACGCTGCTGGTCTGGGACGCCCACGAGGCGGTCAGTCGCCTGTTGAAGTCGCTCCGGCGCGGCGTGGCACGGGACGCCGACTGGCGGCTCTTCATTCTCGACCAGGGCTCCGAGAGGCCGACGCGCGAGATTCTCGAACGCTTCGCCGCGGATAACGCGAAGCGCGTGCATCTGCATCGACTCGATGAGAACATCGGCTACCCCGCCGGCCACAACCTGCTTCACGGACTCGCGGCC
>CALLKH010000085.1 GCA_938008425.1 uncultured Planctomycetaceae bacterium
GGCGAGATTGATGACCTCTGACGCGCCGCCATCGACCGCCGTTGTGGCAAAGATCAATGTCAGGATCGCCCCGACGATGAGCACGCCGAACTGAATGACGTCGGTCCAGATGACGGTGGTGATGCCGCCGAGCAGGGTCCAGCCGATCGCGACAGCGCCGATCACCCAGATTGACGTGATGAAATCAAGTCCCGCGACGACGCTGAGCACAAAGGCGGTGACATAGACCCGTGCGCCCTGGCCGAGCGTGCCGCCGACGAAAAAAAGCAGCGTGGTCGCGGTCTTGACGCGCGGGCCGAGGCGTTTGCCCATGTAGTCGTACGGGCTGTAGATCTCGTCCTCGTAGTAGCGCGGAACGAGGACGAGCCCGATGGTCAGCCGTGCGATGATGGCGCCGATCCCCAGCTGGAGATACGTCAGATTTCCGCCGGCCATGTAGCTGAGGGCGGGGACGGCGATGAAGGTCGTGGCCGAGACTTCGGTGGCGATGATCGATCCGCTGATCGCCCACCAAGGGAGACGTCGGCCGCCGAGGAAGAATTCTCGAATGGTGGTTTGCTTACCGGACAGTTTCGCGCCGAGGAGTGTGGTGAAAGCGAGATAGGCGACGATGATCGACCAGTCAAGGAGTCCGAAGGCGTCTGGAGTTGCGGCGGGTTGGGGTGGCATTGGCAGGGGAATATGCCAGAAGCGGCGGCGGTTGGCGAGGCGAAATGAACCGGAAGTTTTTCACAGGTGAAGCGGCTCGGTGGACGACGCCCGAAAACCCCGAAAGTCTTGTTCCACAAAGTGTGGAACGCACAGAAGTCTGGAGGCGTCGGCGTCGTCGCTTGGCCCGTTATTTGTTGACTGAGATGGGGCCCGCCGCTAGAGTATGATGTGCACGGAACTTACGGAAACCGCAGCGGTTTTCGTGGTGTCGCGCGCGTGAATGGCGAATGTGGAGTTGTGCGCATCGCTCCTTCCGATAGTACCCACCACGGCCGATTGTACGGGCTGCATGACGCAGCGCCGGTCGCCGGCCTCGGCGATCAATAGAACAGCGAAAGCAGGTCGGTCTCCGGAGCCCGGACATCCGTCCAGTCGGTCATGAGCGAATCAATCAAGGGATTGTCTACCGCGCAATGAGCGCGGCCGGGAGAAGTTTATGGCTTCCAAACAGCCCGTCTGGGGAATTGATGTCGGTCAATGTTCTCTGAAGGCCGTTCACCTTCAAGCGGCAGGCGAGGGCGTTGAGCTTCTCGGTTTCGATTACGTCGAGCATGACCAGATCCTGTCGCAGGCCGAGTCCGACGCCGCTGAAATGATTCGCAAGGCGATCGAGACCTTTGCGGGTCGCAACGACCTGTCGAAGTCGCGGGTGGTGGTCTCGGTGCCCGGCCAGCAGACGCTGTCGCGGTTCACGCGAATGCCGCCGGTTGATGCGAAGAAGATCCCCGACATGGTTCAGTACGAGGCGAGTCAGCAAATTCCCTTCGACATGGACGAGGTCGTCTGGAACTACCAGGTCTTCACCGAGGGCGAGGCGGCAGAGCGCGAGGTCGGCATCTTTGCGATTCGCAAGGAGCTGATCCACAACTATCTCTCGATGTTCACCAGCCAGAAGGTCGAACCGGTCATCGTTCAGACGAGCCCGATGGCGTCGTACAACGCGGCGCGCTATGAGCTGGCCGTCCCCGAGAATGAGACCTTTGTGCTCCTCGACATCGGTGCGCTGGCGACCGACTTCATCATCATCGACACGAAGCACATCTGGGCCCGATCGCTGGCGAACCTCGGCGGCAACCGCTTCACCGAATCGCTGGTCACGGCGTTCAAGGTGCCGTTCAAGAAGGCGGAGAAGCTCAAGCGAACGGCGGCTTCGTCGAAGTATGCCCGGCAGATTTTCCAGGCGATGCGGCCGGTCTTCGCCGAGCTGGTGACGGAGCTTCAGCGATCGATCGGTTTCTACACCTCGACGCATCGCGACGCCCACATCACGCGGATCATCGGCCTCGGGAACGCGTTCAAGCTGCCGGGCCTTCAGAAGTTTGTTCAGCAGAGCGTCCAGATGAAGGTCGAGAAATTCTCGGGCTTCTCCAAGCTGGTCGAGGTGAGCAATTCCAAGAAGGCGGAGTTCGACGAGAACCAGATGAGTCTCGGCGTCGCCTACGGCCTTGCGGTTCAGGGGTTGGGTCTGGCATCGGTGAATTCGAACCTGCTGCCGCCCGAGCTTCGCAGGACGCTGCTCTGGCAGAAGAAGAAGCGATGGTTCGTCGCGTCGGCGGCTTGCCTGGCGCTTTCGGCCGGTGCGATGTTCGTCGGCAACGTCATGGCGGAGGGGAAGGTCAATGAGATCCTGGGCGGCACGCCAGTCGACCAGGTGGCGCTCGCGAGGATCTCGAGTGTCGACGCGGCGGAAAGCGCGATTAACAACACGGGTGGAACAGCGCTACAGCGGGCGATGCAGGTCGGCGGCGCGGCGAAATTCCTCAAGGCCGAGTTCAACAAGTACACCAGCGGAAGCAAGGATGCCGCCACGCTGACCACACTCGCCCAGTTTCCGGAAAACAACCGGTACATTCCCCAGGTGCTCGACGTGATCCATCGGGCTTTCGAGGAAGCGACGCCGCCGGAACTGAAGGGCGTCAAGTCCAACGCGGAATACAAGCAACTGACCAGGAACACTCCGAGAACCGCGCGAAAAGAAGTTTATATCCAGCAGATTCGAATGGAATACGCGGAAGATCCGGGCACGATGTTCAGCGCCGCCAACGACGCGGTCGTGAAGCATGGCCGACCGGGTTGGGCGATTGAGATCACCGGCATCACAACCGTTCAGGATCCGGCGTCGTGGCTCGACGCAACGCTTGCACGACCGATGCTCGAGATCGGCGGCGAGCCGAAGAAGGGCTATTACTTCGACACGATCTCCATTTCCAGGATGAAGCGACGTCCGGCCACCAGCGGACGCGGCACAACCGACGCCGGTTTTGGGCCCGGCGGTGGAGACACCGGCGGCAGGGCGGGCGGCGGCGGCCGTGACGGCGGCACCCGGGGCGGCGGACGCGGCGGTCGGAATCAGCCGACCGATGACGGTGGTCGCAGGACTCCGGGTTTTGCGGGACCGGGCCAGCCCGGACTCGGCGGACCCGCCGACTCCGGTCAGTCCAACGACGTGCGTTCACTCGGTACTTCGTTCATGGGTAAGGACCCCCTGACGATGGAAGACGTCACGACGGACTGGGAATTCGTCCTTGAGATCGTGGTTCGCAAGGACGACACGCCGAACGATCGAATCCCCGAGCGTTACCAGGAAAAGAAAGAGGAACCCGGCAAGGCGGATGGGGCGACAAACGGATAAGTCGCGGCGCGCGGGCGGTGTGTTTCGCCTCGCGGCAGCAGCGTTGGAGCGATAGCGATGGATTTCATCAAGAAGAACTGGCTGTATCTGACCCTGGGGGTCGTGGCGCTCGCGTCGATCGGAACCGCCGCGGCCGCCTATATGAATGGCGACTCGATTGTTGAGCGGATGAGGAAGATCGAGGGTCTGCAGAACGATCTGAAGCGGGAGGGCAGCAATCCGCAGAATGCCTCGACCATCGAGGAGCAGAAAGCCGTTCAGGCGGAGCTGATCGCCCGCCAGGAGACGCTGCTCAATCGCGCGCTGCGACCTCAGACCTACAACGTGTTTGAAGGCCGCGACCGCCAGGTCCTGGTTCCCGGCGCATTGCCGAAGCCCACGAACGCCGTTCGATTTGAATTCAAGACGGCCTATGTTCAGGCTTATAAGGAGCTCTATCGGCGTCTGAATGCCGGATTGGGCGCCACGCCCGAGGAGATTCTCAACGAGCAGCAGATCGAAGACGCCAAGGGACGCGGCGGCGACAACGTGAACCTCGGACCGTGGGCGCCAAAGGGTGGCGATGCAGCGGCTGAGAGTGAAACGCCGAGTTCCGGGGAAAACAAGTCGGTTGCGGAGATTCTCAAGGGTTATCCGAAGGCACGGGCGGTCGAAAAAAAGACGCGCCGCTTCTACATGTACGTCAATGAAAACGCGATGCCGCAGCATCCGATCGCAAACATGAACGATCAGCCGGAGACGGCCGACATCTGGTACGCACAGATGACGCTATGGATTCAGCAGGACATCGCGGAAGCGCTGGCCAGCGTCAACGACAAACGCGCGGAGACGCTGAAGGCACAGGACCGGGCGTATGATTGCTGGGTGGCTCACATGCCGGTCAAGCATCTCAAGGCCCTGACGAGCCTTCCCTGGCTGGGTAAGGGCGGCGGCGGCATGGGTGTTGGAAAGCCCGGCACTTCATTCACCGGGATCTCCAACGATACGGTGAAATTCGTGGTGCCGATCCAGATTCAACTCGTCGTTGAGGAAGCGGCGATGATGGATGTGATCGATTCCGTATGCAGAATCGGATTCTACACGCCCACGCTCGCGACCTATCGTCGCGTCGAGACGAGTCCTTTGCAGGACGAATACATTTACGGCGATGCGCCCTGTGTCGAGGTTACCCTGGAGTTCGAGGGTTATTACTTCCGTCGCGTTTATGACGCGTGGATTCCCCCGGAGATGGCGACGCCGTTGACGAGGCCGAGGGGCGAGGAAGAGTTGAACGCGGGACGCGGGTAGGCCCGACGGGATTGTCGCCGGTTTTCGAAAACCGGCGGAACGAGACCGTGCAGCCGGACTCTCGAGTCCCGGCGTGATTTGCGAATCAGAATTGCGGCGCTGAAGTCAGGAACCCGGCGACGCTCAAAAGACCCTGGTGAAGCATGGCGAAGAAAAGTACAAGTTTCGTGGACGAGCACATTGAGAAGGTGGTCGTCGGTGTTTGCGGATTGGTCCTGCTGACTTCGGTCTATGTTGGAATGGGCAGCGGTCGATTCGAACTCAACGGAAAGCAGCCGGACGACCTGAAGGAACTCGTGGCGAACGAGGCGGAGCAGGTGGCGCGCAACATCAAGAATGCCACTCGGCCGGCCCCGAAGCCCGCCGGCGCGAATTCCCAGGGCAAGGACGCCGTCGCCCAGCTCGAACAGTGGTTCGGTGAAGACGCGCCGGGGCTGCTCGCCATGGTTGAGTCGCCCGCCGGCCGAACGCAGCCCTTTCCGCCCATCTTTTACTCGACGACTGAGACTTCACGGGAGGATCGGCATGGCCTCGCCGTGATGGTGGCGCCTGACATCCCCGTTGTTTCTGCGGGCCGAAGCGTCTTTCAGTTTCCTGAGGAGTTGCCGCCCCTCGAGAAGTACACCGGCGCCAAAGAATCCAGGACGCTTCCGGCAACGACGAGAAACTGGGTTTGCGTCGCCGCCCAGATCGACCTGGTTCAACAGGACATCTACTACAAGACCCAGAAGTATCCGAAGGGCGCATTTCCGACGATCGTCCAGGTCCATCTCGAACGATTCGACCAGAATGAGGCCTGGCGCGGATGGCAGCCCGTTGACACCTACTTGCCCTACATTCCGCCCGAGATGCCGGAAATGACGGGCGCCTCCGGCGCGCTGTCGCTCCAGGGCATGACGGATTTCAAGGATCTGCTTGTGCGCAAGCAGGAATACGTCGCCCGGCCGACCATCGGAAATGAGCGCGTGGCCGGCGACCGGATCTACTATCCTGGAATTCCCTACTTTCCCGAACCGCCCCACGGAAACGAAAAGAATCCTGAAAAGGGCTGGTATCGCGACGCCCAGAAGGCCAGCCAGGGCCGAAGCCCGTTCGATGTGGAAGACCTTGACGCCGCCATGCTGCTTTCCCGGGCGGTGCTCGGCCGGCCGGGCGTCAGTGAAAGTGATCGGGCCAAGGCGCAGTCACTGTTTGATACGGTCGTCAAGGACCTGAAGCGGACACGAAAAAACTGGGCGCCGGGCGGTGTGGTCCGTCCGCCGGAGCGCATGATGCCGATCGTCGCGTATGACATGAGCGCCGTGCCGGGGCACACCTACACCTATCGCATCCGCTACGAAGTTCTGAACATCTTCGCGGGAAACACCGGCGAACTGCTTGACCCGGCCGACGCGGAGAAGATGACGGTGTTCAGCGGCTGGTCGCCGGAGACGCGGCCGGTCCGAATCGAAAGCGACACCTATTTCTACCTGACCAAGGCGGATGACAAGAAGAACGAAGTGACGGTCACGGTCTATAAGAAGAAGGGCCGCGACGCTGCGAAGCAGGCGACGTTTAAGGTGCAGGTCGGCGCCGAGATCGGCGGCGAGAAGCGCCGCGGCAAGTCGAAGGTGGACTTCTCGACAGGCGCGATCTGCCTCGACATCGACTTCAATCGCAAGATTGACGGCCGGACGGATGTCTCGCTGGTGTACGTCGATACCACCGACGGCAGCGTTCACGAGAAGCTTCTCTCGATCGACAAGAAGGACAAGTTCCGCGAGGCGCTGGAGAGCGAAGAGACGGCGCGAAGGTGACGGCATCGGCCTGGAATTATTGTTCTCCCTCTTGAACCGGGTATAGTGTGGATGGCGGAGCGGGCGAAGCATTCGACCGTTCGCGACCGCCTGATTGATCGGTGCCCGGTTTGCCAACCACGATCACGAATGCGATTCTGTTTCATCTCGATCCGATCCGGGTCGAGCGGGGCGGCGTGCGCATCGACGGCGAGTCCATCGTCGAGGCGGGATCGGGGGTTTCATCGCGCGAGGGCGACTCGATCATCGATGCCGGCGGCGCCGTGGTGCTGCCCGGTCTGGTCAATGGCCACACGCATCTCTATTCGGCGCTGGCGGGGGGGATGCCGATGCCGGCGCGCTCGCCGCGTGATTTTCATGAGATTCTGAAGTTCATCTGGTGGCGGCTCGATCGGGCGCTCGATGCCGAGTCGATTGAAATGAGCGGCCGCATCGGGGCGATGGATGCCCTGGCGTGCGGGACGACGACGCTGATCGACCATCACGCCTCACCGAACTGCATCGAGGGCAGCCTGGATGCGCTGGAGCGTTGCATCGCCGAGGTCGGGCTGCGGGCGGTGCTGTGTTACGAGGTGACGGATCGCAACGGCGCGGCGGGATTCGAGGCGGGGCTGGCGGAGAATCGTCGGTACCTGGAAAAGCTGCGGGCTTCGGGCAGCGGCGGGCGGTTCGGGGCGCTGGTCGGGGCGCATGCGGCGTTTACGCTGTCGGATGCGTCGCTGCGGGCGTGCGTGGAACTGGCCGCGAAGCAGGGCGCCGGGGTTCATATTCATGTGGCCGAGGACCCGTGCGATGATGCGATCTGCCGGGCGGAATTCGGCTCGCCGCTGATAAACCGCCTGCACGCGGCGGGTCTCTTATCCGGCAGCGTTTCGACGTCGTCGATCTTCGGCCACGGGACCCATCTTGCACCTTCAGATGCCAAACTGATGTCATCGACTTCGCGCGGCATCGCCCACAATACGCGATCGAACATGAACAACGCCGTCGGTTACGCCCCGGTCGGGCAGATGACGAATGTCTTGCTCGGCACTGACGGCATCGGCGGCGACATGTTCACTGAGGCGAAGACGGCCTGGTTCAAGTTTCGCGATTCAAGGCAGCCGGGCGACATCACGCCCGCACGAATTCTCGGCATGCTCGCTCACAATGCCCGCGTGGCGAGCGGGGTGCTTGGCGTGACGCTCGGCAAGCTCGAACGCGGCGCGGCGGCGGATGTCGTGGTGACCAGTTACGTGCCGGCCACACCGCTGACGAGCGAAAACGCGGCGGGGCATTTCATTTTTGCGATGGGGTCGCAGCAGGTCCGCGACGTTCTGGTCGGCGGTGAGATGAAGTACGGGGGAAGTCAGTTATCGGCGGCGCACCGCGCGGTCCGTGCGAAGTCATGCGATGTGTCGGCCGCTCTGTGGAAGCGGCTGGAGGAGATTCCGGTCGAAGTGTGATCGCACAACATCCATCCCCCACGCCGGCCTTCGGCACGGCATGGGGCACCCGATCACAATCGGTTTGCGAGCCGTTACCCAATCCTAAAGAACAATCGTCGTCCCCGTCTCACCTGAAAGCGCCGTCGGCACCTGATCGAGATCCGCGATGACCGCGCGGGCGTTCGGGTCGTTTCTGGCCTTCAGATACTGCACCGCCGCCTCGATCTTCGGCAGCATCGAGCCGGGCGGGAACTGGCGGTCCATGATGTGCTTTTCAATCTCGGCAACGTTCACCCGCCGCAGCGCCTTCTGATCCGGCTTGCCGTAATTCACGAACACGGCCTCGACGCCGGTGACAAGCACGAAGACGTCCGCCTCGACCTCGGTCGCGATGATCGCGCTGGTGAAGTCCTTGTCGATGACCGCATCGATGCCGTGCCGCTCGCCTTTTTCGTTCACGATCACGGGAATGCCGCCGCCGCCACCGGCCACGAGCAATTCGCCCGAGGCCACCAGTTTCTTGATCGTCTCAATGCACTCAATCGCCTGCGGTCGGGGCGATGCAACCACGCGCCGCCAGCCGCGGCCGGAGTCTTCGATGATCTTCCATCCGTCGCGCTCCTCATGGCGCTTAGCCTGCTCCTCGGTGAAGAAGGGGCCGATGGGCTTGGTGGGATTGGCAAAGGCGGGGTCGGCTGCATCGACGATGACCGGGGTGACGAGGGCGATGCACTCACGGTCGTGGCCGCGGTTGTGCAGCTCGTTTCGCCAGGTCTGCGAAAGCATGTAGCCCATTCCGGCCTGCGTGTCGGCGACGGCGAGGCCGAGATCGATGGGGTAGACCTGGCCGGAGGAGATCTCCACGCGGCGCATGATCGATCCGACCTGCGGGCCGTTGCCGTGGGTGACGGTGACCTGGCAGCCCTGGAGTACAAGGTCGGCGAGCGTTTTCGCGACGATGCGGCTGCGGGAGAACTGCTCCGAGATATCGCCGCGGCCGCCGGGGTTGACGAGGGCGTTTCCACCGATCGCCAGAACGACTTTCATGTTGGGCTTCCAGGTTGTTTGGGGTTTGGAATTCCGGGTGTACGCCGTTTCCAGAAAGCGACCGGGCCGGCGGCCAGAGGCGACTCGCACGGCCCGAAGTCAGTGAAGGATGATAGGTCGCCGGTCATTTGTTGAACGGCCGTTCCCGCATGGTGGCCGCCATGATCGCCTTGGCGGTGTGGAGTCGGTTTTCAGCTTCGGGGAAGACGACCGACTGCGGGCCGTCGATGACCTCGTCGGTAACTTCCGCACCGCGGTCGGCCGGGAGGCAGTGCATGTAGATCGCGGTCTTGCGGGCGAGCTGCATGCGCTTGCTGTCGCAGATCCACGGCTTGTAGCGGGCGTTCATGGCCAGCATGCGCTCCTCGATCTGCTTCATGTCGGCGTCGGACTTGGCGTCGCGGCGTTCGAGCATGAGGTCGTACGGCCCCCAGCTCTTGGGATAGACGATGTCGGCGTTCTTGAAGGCGTCGTCCATGTTGTCGACGACCTCGAACTTCGTGCCGGCGGCCTTGGCGTTCTCGCGCGCCGCCTGCATGCACTTGTCCATCAGCCGATACTCGGGCGGGTGGGCGAGCGTGACGTCCATGCCGAAACGGGTCATCAGCGTGATGAGCCCCTGCGGCACCGAGAGCGGCTTGGCGTACGACGGCGAGTAGGCCCAGCTCACCGCGATCTTTCGGCCGCGCAGGTCGTCGCCGAAGGTCTCGCGGATCGTCATCAGGTCGGCCAGCGTCTGCGTCGGGTGGTCGATGTCGCACTGCATGTTGATGATGGGCACGTCGGTGGCGGCCGCCATTTCGCGCATGTACTTGTTGCCGGCTTCGAGAATCAGATCGTGCCGGACGGCGATGCCGTGACCCATGGAGCCGAGGATGATGCCGGTGTCCTTGGCGGTTTCGCCATGGGCGATCTGCGTGACCTTACTGTCGAGGAAGTGGGCATGCGCGCCGAGCTGCGTCGCGCCGGCTTCGAATGCGTTTCGCGTCCGCGTGCTGTTGTCGAAGAACAGCAGGAAGACGGTCTGATGGGGGAGCAACTGTGTCGGCTCCCCGCGTCGGAATTTCGCCTTCAAGTCCATCGCGAGCTTGATGAGATCGTTGATCTCCTCGCGCGTGAAGTCCTGGGTTTCAATGTAGTCTCGGCCTTTGAGGTTCGTGCTCATCTTCTTTTCGTCTCCACGTTTCTGTTATTCGTGGGGGTATTATAAGCGTTGCCGGGGACGGCGAAACAACGGCGTCGGCGCTGAAATCCTAGGCTTTTCCGCAGTATACCTGGGGGTAGGCGGCATAGAACGCGGCCGACTGGACGAGGTGCTTGATCGGCACCGAGTCGTTGATGGTATGGGCGACGGATTCCGGCGCGGGGCCGAAACCGACGCAGGGGATTTTGAACATGCCGTTGATCGACACGGCGTTCGTGCTGAACGTCCAGCGGCCGACCTTCGGTGTTTTCTTGAAGAGTCCCTTATAGACGTCGACCGCCGTCTGCACCGGCTTGGAATCCTCGTCCATGACCCAGGTGGGGAAGTACTTCTCGGTCGGATACACGAGGCCCGTGTAGCTGGCGCGCTCGTACATCGGAATCTCAACCTTGGCCTTCACCCCCGCACGCTGCGCCGCCTCTTTCACCTGCTGAACGGCCAGCTGCTTGGACTCGCCCGTGGTGAGCCGGCGATCGATGTGAATGTAGGCGTAATCGGGCACAGCGTTGAGGCTCGGCGTCTTGCACTCCCAGTGCGACACCGTGATCGTTCCCTTGCCGAGGAACGGGCACTCGGCGAGCTTGCCGTTCATGCCCTCGATCTCGCGAACGATGCGAGACATCTTGTAGATCGCGTTGTCACCGAGGTGCGGCATCGAACCGTGGCATGACTTGCCGGTGACATGCACACCGATCTCCATTCGGCCGCGCTGGCCGCGGAGAATCTGGCAGTCGGTCGAGTCGGTGACGACCACGACTTCGGGGCGAATCTTGTCTTCGTTGACGATGTACTGCCAGCAGAGGCCGTCGCAGTCTTCTTCGAGAACGGTGACGACGTAGAGCAGGGTGTACTCATCGATCGGCAGCTTGAGATCGCGGATGATCTTGGCGGAATAGACCATCGACGCGATCGCGCCTTCCTGATCGCCCGCGCCGCGCCCCCAGACCCGGCCGCCCGCGACTTTGCCCTTGTACGGGTCGTGCTTCCAGGCCTTCGGATCGCCGACGCCGACCGTGTCGCAGTGGGCGTCGATGGCGATGAGCTTTTTGCCGCGGCCGACCTGGCCGAAGAGGTTTCCCATCTTGTCGGTCCAGACCTTGTCGAAGGCCTTGGTTGAGCGCATTTCCTTCGCGACGCGATCGATCACGCCTTTCTCCCCGGCGCTCTCGCTGGGGATGGCGACGATGTCGCGGAGGAATTTGATCATCTGGGGTTCGTACTTCTTGGCTTGTGCGTTGATCTTCTTGAAGTCGAGCATGAAACCGCTTTCTGAGTGAGACGCTTTACCGTTTCCCAATATTCACAAGCGGAGCATGGTAGATTTGGAATCCTGTCGTTGCAAGCGAACGGCGGGCGTCGGTCGGCGGGGGATCAGGCGGTAAAGATTTCCTCGTCGATGCAGGCCATATAAGCGGCCGCCAGTTCATCCGACACGACGGGCCAGGTGTAGGTCAGGGTGAAGTTGAGGCGATCGCCGAACCGGGAGAAGACGGGGTTGAGAGCAGGGGGGTTGGTGTTGGGACCGCCGCCCCAGAGATTCACCACCTTCGCGTTGCCCATCTGTCGCACCGGCGGGTCGATCTCGCCATAGAACGAGAACCCGGTTGAAAACTTGCCGCCGCCGAGGGGAAGCAGAAAGATCGCCTCGTACACCCACGCGTGAATGAGCGAGGCGGCCCACATCATCGTCCATTGCAGGAGGTCGCCGCGCTGGGCGTGATAGTCGCTGAGCTGCGAGAGGATGGCCTCGCCGATCGCCCGCTTGTCATCGGCGGCGACGCTCGGGATGCAGATCATCGGCGAGATCAGGTAGTTGCCGGTCAGCGGGCGCGACTTGAAGAGTTGATCAGCCGGGCTCGAAGCGCCGACGCGCATCGGCAGCGTGATGAGGTAGGCCTCGGTGTACGCGTTTTCGCGCAGGTAGATTCGATGCATCGCGCGCACGACGGAGGCCGCGAGGTGTCGTGCGTATAGCAGCGGACCTTTCGGCGCCGAGGCCTTGGCGGCGGCCTGCATGCGCAGGGTCTCATCGGCCGACCAGTTTCGATGGATGTTCCGGTGCTCGATCTCACCGGCGGCCTTTGGCAATGGCAGATTTGCGAGCTTCCACTGGGCGTTGGTGCGCTGATAGCCTGAGCCTCGCTTGAAGAGCCCGCATCGTTGGAGAAGGCCGTAGTCGCGCAAGGGATCGATCGCACGATCGTCGTGGGAAATCGCAGCGGGGCGAGCGGCGGATGATTTCTCGCCCGTGCCGCAACGGTGAAGCTCGCTCAGAAACCATTGCGCGCCCTCCGCATCCATCAGCATGTGCGGCCATCGAATGATCAGCCGCGTACGGTTCTCGGGGAGCGTGTAGTGTTCGAGGCGAACGAGCGGCCCCCGCTTGATGGGCCAGTCCCGCGTATTGCCAATGGCAGATCGGTCGGCCAGCGCTTTCGACCAATCTGCGCTCGATCGCAAGTCTTCATGTCTGTACGCGGAGTCCGCCGCGGCCTTCGCTGCAGCGCCGATGTCGGCAGGCACTTCCCAGTACGGTCGCCCCAGGATCAACGTTGATCCGAATCGCCCGAGTGTCACGGGGTATTCGCGCAGCGTCGCGCCGAACGCCGCCTTCATCCACGATGGCTCGATTGTTCCCTCGAGGTCCATCAGCATGAACGCGACGTTGCCGCCTTCGCCGCGGCGGGCGTTCATTTTGTGCTGGCCCCAGAAGAGAAAATCGCAGGGATTGAGTCGGACGCGGCGGCTCATCGGGCATGGGCTCCGGGCGCGGTTCGGACGGGGCGGACCATGGTGTCAACCCCTTGGCGTCGCGTAGGGTTCGCCCGTTCCGCCGCGCTTGAGCGTGCTCTCCATCGCCTGGCTGTCGTACGAGGTGCCGCGCCAGGTGATCGGCTTGCCGCGGCGAAGGTCCCTGGCCGCCCGGGAGCAGACCCAGATCGCGACGAGCGAGCCGATCGGATGCAGAATGGCGGTTGAAAGCGGGATACCGGCGGTGCGGTAAATCTGCCAGGCGAGAATGTTGGAGAGGACGAGATGAGACGCGGCGACGCCGAGCCAGATGTCGGCGAATGGAACGGCCACGCCGGCGGCACGAAGAATTCCCAGGAGAATGAGCATGCCGATCGGCATCAGCGAGACGAACTGAAGCGCGTTGATGGTGATGATGAATCGCGTGAAGGTCTTGAGCCCGCCAATCAGCGTCCGGCTGAATCCCTTGATGGTCCGCTGAAGGTCGCCGTAGAGCTTGACCTTGTACAGGTCCGGTGAGATGGTGAAGAGCACCTTCTGTCCCGCGCGCTTGGCGTTTCGCAGGAGGGCGCTGTCTTCGTCGTACTGTTCCATCACGCCCGCATGGCCGCCGATGGCTTCATACGAGGTGCGCCGTGCGACCATGAAGCCGCTGCCGATGGCGTCGGGCCATGCGGGGTCGCTGATCTTTCGCGGGTCGTACCACGAATACGCCATGGCGCCGAAGATCGGCGCAAGCAGCCGCTCCCAGAATTGCGTCAGATCGGGATCGCCGTAGGCCGCGTACCAGTCGAGATTGTCGCGCTCCATGATGTCGGCGATGGCCCGCAGGCACCCGGGCTTGAGAATGATGTCGGAGTCGACAAACAGGATGATGTCGCCCTTGAGGCGCGGCGCCAACTGGTGCACGGCATGCGGCTTGCCGTACTTGCCCTCGGGCAGGTGGGTGATGTCGAGGCGCTCGATCTCGGGGTGGTCCTTCTGAAATCCCGCGACGGCCTGCGGCGTGCCGTCGGTCGATCGATCATTGACGACGTAGACGCGGGCGTTGGGATAGTTCTCGGCGATGATCGATTTGAGGCAGCGCGTGATGTTCTCTTCCTCGTCCTTCACCGGCACGACGATGTCGATCGCGGGCAACGGCCGCGAGGCATCCAGGGCCGACAGCGACTCCACGGCCGGTTTGACCAGCAGCGCGGTTCGAACGATGTGCCAGACGAGCGAGAGAACGCCCGCGGCGTAGGCGACGAGAAGGATTCCAATGACGTACGTCAACGTCAGTCCTCATTCGGTATCGGCCCCGCGCGACTCTAGCGAGTGGCGCGCATGAGACCTGTCAAGTATCGATGCAACGATAAGGTGGGTATGGGGTTCGGTCAATTCGGCCGCGGCACGACCGGGCCGGTCTAAACAGGTTTTTCGCCTGGATTCTTGCGAAACATGATCGACATGTCGGAGCGGAAACTCAGCCAGTAGCCGAGCACGCCGTAGAACCAGAAGCCGGGCGAGGCGAGCGCCCGCGCGGTGTCGAATGGATCGAAGAATGCGTCGAAAGTTCCATCCTTGAGCGACTGATACTGCTTCGCCGCGCGGGTGTTCATGCCGAACCACGGCCGGTCGTGATAGGAGCGATCGTAGAAAGTGATCGGCGACCAGCCGACTTCGCGGCCGAAGGTCTCGATCGCCTCACGCGTGTAGATGTGCAGGTGGTAGGGGGCGTGGACTTCGTTCTTGAAGGTGTCCACGCGCGAGAGGTCGATCCGGTCCGCATTGGGCGTGCCGACGAGAATGTGGCCGCCGGGCGCGAGATGGCGGTCCATCTCCGCGACGAGGGCGCGCGGGTCCTCGACGTGTTCGATGACATCCTGAAGGAGGATGTAGTCAAAGGGGCCGTTCTTCAGGATGGCCGGATCGCCGAGATCGTCGGCAGAGCGGTAGGGGTCGTAGCCGTAATAGTGTTTGAAGCCGCGGTCGCGCAGGGCCTGCCCGAAGAGGCCGTTGCCGCAGCCGTAGTCGAGAATCTTGCTCTCGGTCGACAGCCCGTGTCGTTTGAATCGCCGGGCGAGGTTGATGTAGAAGATTCGCCAGACGAGATCGAGCTTCGCCGCGACGAAGGGATACTTCGAGTAGTAGTGGTCGAGATCGACGACGTCGAGCTGGTGAATGATCCGGCAGGACGGGCAGCGCCAGAGCCGGAATGATCGCCCCTTGAACGCGCGAACGTGGCAGGGGAAGACCGCGAACGATGCCGGATCGTTGACATCGACGCGATGGCCGCAGAGGTTGCAGACGTCGCGTCGGCGCGTCGGGTCGATGGCGGCGGGGTCGATGCTTGCGGAACTGGTGGCGGTCGGACCAATGGCGACGGCGTCGAACGCGGCAGGGTCGGTCGAAGGAGATTCGCTCGGATCAGCGGCCACCGGTTGCACGAGAATGGGCGGCGGCGAGGCGAAGGTCCGGGGCGACGGCGCGTTTTTCGGAGTCGAGGATGACATCGGGGGTATCATAAGGGCAATCCGCCGAGGCGCGGACGGCCGCCGGGGTGGGACAGGTCCTTTTCAGGCCTTCCGGCAAATTGACAATCCGCCCGGGTTGCTCTCTAATCGCGGTTTGCCGCCGATTCGAGAGTCTCGGCGTCCCCGGGGCGTAGCTCAGCCTGGTCTAGAGCGTCTGCATGGGGTGCAGAAGGTCGCTAGTTCGAATCTAGTCGCCCCGAATTATAACACAAGGATCTAGAGGGGTTTGCGTCAGACTTGGCGCGAACCCTTTATCATTTCTACTCCGTCGCGCCATCGAAGCGCCACCCATTTGCCAGCGGAACGCCCCCCTCAGGCGGGCGAAAAGCGTGGAAAACGGTGTGATGGCGCTTCTGCCATGGCATTCTCCGAAAACGGGGCGACAAGTACCTTCTGACCTTCAAGTGCGAGGGCAAACCCTAAATCAAGGCGCTCGAACGTGCCGACAAGGATCGCGTCGGCGTCACTTCAATCCACAAGGAACTCAGCACCCTGCGTTCGGCGGTGAAATGGGCGATGGACGCCGGAAAGCTGCCTCGTGATCCCATCGGGCGTTGGCCAAGCCTCAAAACCAAACGTCAAAAGCGATTTGAGTGGAAATCGGACATCGACGCCCAGATCGCTCAGCACGACTTCAAGAATGACCGGGAACGTCAGACGTTTCTGAAGGAGTTGTCCGTCCGCATGGTGCTCACGGCGGAAGACATCAAACGGCTGGTCAAGCTGGCGCGAAATCAGATATCCGAGTTGGTCATTCCGCTGATGGTGGTGTGCTCGACGGGCATCCGCCGGAAGGAACTCGCCATGCTCAGGAAGCAGGACTTCGATCCCCGTCCGGGCACGATCATCGTCGGCTCGAAGAAGCAATCGAAAACCGAAGATGTCACCTACCGCACGATCGTGTTGCCGAAAGAGGTGGCGGATGGAATCGCTGGAGATACGGCTTTGACTTGCTATGGACGTGTTTGGTTGCGCGACGGGACGCCCGCCACAGAAAGTTCACTGCAGTCTTGAGCAAGGTCGGCTTGACTGGATGACGTCCGATTTCTCGCCCTGAACGTGGATCAAACTTGGGTACAGCGCACGTGGCACGGGTCAACATGCTGCACGACCTCACGCCGGAAGAGGTTGATCGTCTGATCCTGTGTCATGAATCGCTGCTAGGGCGACACGACGGAAGACAGGTGGACGCCGGACTGATCCATGTCGCCATCCATCATCTGGATCTCACTCCATCACCTCGACCGCACGATTCAGACGATGGCCGATCCTGGTCAAGCAGAGGAAAGTACATGCGTGAACATTCGTCTCGCACGTATTTGTCGTCGCGTTACCCGACCTGATTGCGCGTTCGCCCGCCTTACGCCGGCTCAAACTGTTCGCGTGACTTCGCCGGGAATGCGTGAGCGAGTGCGCTGAGAGTCTGCCATTGATCGGCAATTTCCTCCTTGATGTGTTTAGAGTTAATCTCGGTCGAGGTATAGCGGCGTTGGCGCTCGGTGTAGCGTTCGAGTGGCGTGCCGTCAGGCAGTGCGTTGACGCGGTAGCGCGTGCCGTCAAAGATTTCCATGAGCGGAAAAAGGCCGCAGCGCACGGCATGATCGATCAGGTCGACGCTTTCTTCGGGTTCCGACTTCCAACCGGTCGGGCAGGGCGAGAGCAGGAGCAGGAAGCGGAATCCGGGGGTGGCGAGTGCGGTTCGGACCTTGCGCAGAAAGTCCTCGCGGTGGGCAATACTGAGCGTGGCGGCGTAGGGGACGCGATGGGCCGCCATGATGCGCATGATGTCCTTCTTGCGCTCGGGCTTGCCGCGCGGCGTGGTGGTCGTGCGAACGCCCTCGGGTGTGGCGGAGCTTCGCTGGCCGCCGGTGTTGCCGTAGATTTCGTTGTCGTAGCAGATATAGATGACATTCTCGTTTCGCTCAGCGGCCGCTGAGAGCGTCGCCATGCCGATGTCGTAGGTGCCGCCGTCACCGGTCCAGCAGATGACGGGATGGGCGTCGCCATTCAGATGGTAAACGGTCGAGATACCGGTTGCGACGGCCGGCGCGCTGGCGAAGGTCGTCGCGGCGACGGGGACGGCATAGCCGGAGGTTGGAAATGCACCGGCGGTGACGATCCCGCAGCAGGCCGGGATGACGAGCGTGGGTCGCGTCCTGCCGAGTCCCTGTTCGAGCATTTGCAGCCCGACAGACATGCCGCAGCCCGCGCAATTGGTGTTGCCCGGTCGCAGGATGTGGTCGCAATCCCTGATGACGCTGAGTGTGGCGGTCATACGGTCACCTCCTCCCAGACGGGATCGGTCGGCGCTGTGCGGGATTCGATATCGTCGATGATCCGATGGATGACATCCTGGGTGACGTCGCCGCCACCGAGGCCGACGACGTAGTCCTGTAGCAGCAGGCCCTGTTCGCCCTGGAGGCTGGCGGCGATTTCCTGCCAGAAGATGCCGCCGGAGCCGGGGGAGTGGTTCCTGTCCAGCACCGCGGCGCGGCGAACGCCTGACAGTGCCGTTCTGAAGGCATCGCGTGGGAAGGGCCGAAACATCTTCGTGCTGATGAGGCCGATGCGGTCGCCGCGTTCGCGCCTCTCCATGACGGCGTTTCGGGCGGTGCGAGCGATGGTGTTCGAGGCGATGACGACCGTCTCTGAATCGTCAACGTGTTCGGCTGTAACTGCGCCCCTGGGGCGACGGCCGAAGATGCGCTCAAAGTCTTCAATGGCCGCTTCCAGCACTTCGGGCACGCGGTCCATGGCCCGCTGGATTTCGTGGCGCATGTGTTCGGTTTCGCGCGGCCAGGCCAGTCCCCCGACCGTTTGCGGATGATCGTGCCGGAGGCTGTGCGGCATGGAGCAGACGGGCAGGTAGCGATCGACCAGTTCCTGCTCGGGAAGGTCGACGATCATCTGCGTGTGGGAGACGATGAACCCGTCCATGCAGACCATGGCGGGCAGGAGCACGCGATGATCCTCCGCGACGCGGAAGGCCAGGAGAATCGTGTCGACGAGTTCCTGATGGCACTCGGCGTAGAGCTGAATCCACGGGGCGTCGCGCAGCGCGAGGCTGTCGCCCTGATCGGCCCAGATGTTCCAGGGCGGGCCAAGCGTCCGGTTGACGGCGATCATGACGATCGGCAGGCGGAAGTAACCGGCCGCGAACACGTTTTCGGTCATGTACGCGAGGCCGTTGGAGGAGCTGGCGGTGAAGGCGCGGGCGCCCGCCAGGGAAGCCCCGATGCAGACAGCCATGGCGCTGTGTTCGGACTCGACGGGAACGATTCGGCCTTTCTCGAATTCGAATGCCCGGAGGTACTCGATGATTTCTGTCTGTGGAGTAATCGGATAGGCGCCGCCGCAGCAGCCGCGTGCGTGGCGATTGGCCTGACCTGCGAGGGCGAGTGTGTAACCGGCGGCTCCATTTCCTGTGACAAGGTCTCGCGCCATGGGTGTCTCCCGGTGTCAGAGTTCGGTCAAGTGAATCACGCCGCGCGGGCATTGTGTTGCGCAGACGCCGCAGCCTTTGCAGTAGTCATAGTTGAAGTCGTATCGGCCGTCATTTTGGTGGACAAGTATTCCCTCGGGGCAATACTCAACACAGCGATTGCAATCCGTACAGGAGCCGCAACTGAAGCAGCGGGCGGCCTCGGTGAGCGCCGGCGCGCGGCCATCGTGTTCGACGTACCCATGTCGCACCTCGACGAAGCTGCGGCGTCGCCGATGTGACGGGACCATTCCGGGTGATTCGGCGGCGGCGTGCTGGAACAGATGGGCGTGGATGACCTCGGATGACGCGACCTGCCCGAAGACCGGCGGAAAGAGGTCTTCCCCCGTGAGAGTTTGATGAATATGCAGCGCGGCGCGGCGGCCATTTCCGATGGCGTGTGCGACGGTGCCGTCGTTGGTGGCGAGATCGCCCCCGAGCAGAATCGGCGAGCCCGTGAGACCGAGCAGCGTCTTGTCGCGGCTGACTTCTGCGCCCTCTGGAAGGATCGAAAGGTCGGCGGATTGACCCAGTGCAAGAATCACGAGATCGCAATCGACCGAGAACGAGGCGCCTTTCGCGTTGTCGGGGATCGGGCGTCGTCGGCCGGAGGCGTCCGGTTCGCCGAGGCGCATCCGGGTGCAGTGGAGCTGGAATCCGGTGGGCCCGCGCCGGAGGCGCGTTGGAAGCACAAGCTCGGAGATTTCGATTCGTTCCTCGATCGCCTCGTCAATTTCCTCTTTGATGGCGGGCATCTCCTTGCGCGTGCGGCGGTAGAGTACTCGAATATGCATTGTGCCGACTATCGTTCCTCTTCTGGAGACAGGCTACGCGACGCTGTAGCCGCT
>CALLKH010000086.1 GCA_938008425.1 uncultured Planctomycetaceae bacterium
AAGTCTCGGCGCAGGCTGAATATCGTCATTTTGCCGGGTCGTCGTGTGCAACCGCAATTGGTCATCGACGCGCGTTTGGAGTACAATGACGCGCGTTCGAAGTCGATCGTCAAAAGTTACAAGCGCGACTCTCTCGTGCGTGCGTTGTCCACGCGATAAGGGGACCCAACCATGACCGAAGAAGCTGACATTCACCAATTGAATGTGGAAATCCCTGCGCCGTCGGGCCTCAAGGTCACGATGGAGAAGCCGTATCGAATGCTGATCCTCGGCGATTTCGCCGGCACCGAAAAGGGGAAGGTGCAGGGCGATCTGGCCAACGGCGTCGTCGAGCTCAATGCGAACAATTTCGACGAGGTCATGAAGGCCGCGGCGCCAGCCGTGTCATTCACGCTGGCTGATCCGACGACCGCCGGCGGGGCGCTCGCCGAAGCAAAGCTCTCGTTCAATTCCATTCGCGATTTCGATCCGACGTCGATCGCCCGGCGTCTCGGGGCGACCGCGCCGTTGATGTCGATGCGCGAAAAGCTCGTCGAGAGACTCACGGGCAAGCTCGCGGCGCCGGCGCTCGCCGATGCAGTGAAATCGGCCGTCGGTGCGAACGCGGGTATGGCATGGCTGGCCGAGTCGCTCAAGGCCGCTCCTCCGGCGAAACCCGCGGATCCCGGGGCAGTCAATCGACTCCTGGATCAACTCGATCTCGGCGACGGCGCCGAACCGCCGGCCGGTCCGCCGCCCAGGAGCCCGCTCGGTTCACTCGTCTCCGCCGCCGCAGGTTCGGGCGGCATTCCCGCCGAGGAGTCGGCGGCCATTCGCCGCACGATGGTCGAAATCGATCGTCGCGTGAACCTGTGGCTCAACGCCGTCATGCACGCGCCGGAGGTTCAGTCGCTCGAATCGATCTGGCGATCGCTGGTATTCCTCGTGAAGAAGACCGATTTTAGAAAGGGCGTTCGGCTGGTGTTGCTCCACGCCCACCGGCCGGAGTCGGCGGCGCGATTCAGAACGCTGCTCATCGACCCCGTGTTCGACGAGGGCGCCGATGCCCCCGATGTCATCGTTGCGGTCGCGCCCTTCGGCAACACCACGGCCGACATGGACATGCTCGACGAGCTCACCCAGAACGCGGCCAGCCTTCCGGCAGTGCTTCTCGCGCCGGTGTCGGCGAGTTTTTTTGGCGTCAAGCACGCATGGCAAGTTCCGACGCTGCCGGCGCTGATGACGATGTTCGACCAGTGGCAGTTCGCGAAGTGGAAGACGCTGCGTTCGCAGAATTACGCGCGCATGCTCGCCGTTTCGTTCGGCCGGTGCCTGCTGCGGGCGCCGCACTCCCGCGCCGATGCGAAGGACATGGAATTCTCGTTCAAGGAAGATGCCACGGTGGAGTCATCGTTCCTCTGGGCAGAGGGCGTCATTGCGGCCGCCGCGGCGGTGTCGGCGAGCGTGTCGGAGACGCGATGGCCGTCATCGATGGCCGGCTATGTTCGTGGCCGCGTCGAGGGTTTCGCCACAGCCTTGGGCGGCAAGGACGGCAAGAAGAAATTCGGCCCGTCGGATACGCAACTCTTGCCGGAAAAGATCGAAGAGCTCGGCGTCTCGGGTCTGAACGCCGTCGTGGGAATCAAGGATCTTGACGACGTGCTGTTCTGGAACGGTATCAGCGCCGCATACGTCACGCAGGGCGACACCAACGGCATTCTGGAGGTGAGCCTGCCGTACCAGTTGTTCGCCGCGCGGCTCTCGTCGCTCTTGTTCGACCTCAAGCCGCACCTGAGCGGCAAGAGCGAGGCGGAGATCGAGGCCTTCGTCCGAATGCACATACAGTACTGGATTCAGGTCGACACCGAGACAGCCGCCTCGGCGATTGTCGTCCAGACGCGAAAGGCCGAGGACGATCCAAGTTCAATCGAGGTGGCGGTGACGACGACCCCGCCGCCGACGCTCCTGCCGGCCGGGATCCCGGTGGTGCTGGGTTACCGGGTCTCGCGGTAGAGACTGTTCGTCCTGGTGCGCAATTTTCAACGCAGGGTGTGAGGCGGACGGGAAACGGCCGAGACTGCATCGATACAGCGCAGTATCTGCGTCCTGGATATTGGGTGGGGGATAGAGCCGTTCGTGATGCAATCAGATGTGGCGGATGACCACGATGTTGTCCGGCAGGAACGCCAGCGCAGCCTTCACGGTTTCCCAGTTCAACTGACCCGCGTCGCAGCCCGGCCGCGGCAACAGTGTCTTGGCGTCGCCGACAATGGCAAGCATCTGGCGCGCGCTTCGTTCAATAATCTGAAGATTCGGCCCGGACCAGGCATACTGTTGAATCGGGAAGGAGAGAATTCCCGGGCGAAGCTGATGCACGTGGTTTCCGCGTGAAATGATGAGGTGGCCAAGATCGGTCGCGATGCCGGAGAGCTTCGCGGCCGCCTCTTTGGCGACGCCGGATTCCATGAGCGCGCTGCCGTCGGGTGCGGTGGCGCCGATGGTGGGAATGCACCGGTATTCCGCCGGTTCAATCCACAGGTTGCATTCCTTTTCGATCATAGGATTCGGATTATCTCACAGCGCCGCCCGGCGACGTAAAGCGACGCCGAACATCATCTTACGCCCAATATCGGCGAACGAAAGCGCGGGCCTTTGAAATACGGGTCAGGAATATGAAATCACCCTTCCCACACCCAATGCAACATAACATATCTTATGGGACGTCGAAACGGGGCGGCTGAGGGGGGTCAGAATCAAAAGGAACAGTTTGCTGCCTATTCCTGAAGGACTTTCGACGAACCATCATGCGCTTCTACCCTGCCCATTCCGCCGGCTGCGCCGGGTGTATTGATCGATGGCGTTGACCAACGCAACCAGAATCCGTCCGGTTTCGGCGACCTCGTAACGATTTCTGGCGGACTGACGCAGGATTCCCGACGCGATCATCGGCCGTAAGTGATGATACAGCGGTCCCGGAGCCAGGCCGGTCGCTGCGTGAAGATCGGCGTGCGACATGGAGCCAAGCCGGATCGCGATCCGGAGGAGTTCGAATCGCTGGGGATGGCTGATGGCGCCAAGAAGTCCGAGGGCCGGGTCGTCGATTTTCGGCGGGGCGACCGGTTCATCTCCCTTCCGCCTTCCGCCGGGGCCGGCACGACGATTTCGCCCCGCCGGAACCCTACCCACGAGGCACTTTTTTACCCGCTTCCGGGCGGCGCCTTCGGCCGGCGCGATGACCACGATCGTCTCTTCAACCCCCGCCCTGGTGATGGCAGTTCTGACCGCCTTAATCGCGGCTGAACTTGATCGCGTCGACGCGGACTTTTTGATTTTCGGCGTGGTTTTCACGGAAAACACCTCATGAATGTGCCGGTACGACCAGCCCTGTATCGGCCGCGGCTTTCAGGTCTCGGTGCGGAGACATTGATGTCATCGGCACATCTGGCGGTTCGTCGCGACCCGGACGGCCGCGACCGCCAGGGTACTCTCGTCGTACACTCCGAGTGGCGTTA
>CALLKH010000087.1 GCA_938008425.1 uncultured Planctomycetaceae bacterium
GTTATTCGGCCGTTCGACGGGATGCGAGTAGCTCAAAACCTGAGCCGGCGCCGGTCAGACGGGGATGCCGCGGATCAGTGGTGGGCCAACTTGAAGGTTAGAGAGGGGTAAAAAGGCGTGCGGCACCCGTATGAAACTTGGCGCGTTCAGGGGTGCCGCAGGGGGTGGAAGACAAATTGACTGGGCAATCGCTCTGAAAACCGAATTGCCGTCCGCGTGAGCCCGCTCTTCGAATCCATTTGAACCGAAATCCGCGCACGACCACAAGAATCGGGTGATTCCGAGGATTGCGGCGAATGTCCGTTCAAAATGTGGAGGTCGCGCTTGGGGAATCCCGCTAGGGATTCGGCGAGTTCACGCTTGACTAATGATATTTCGACGGGAAATGAGAGTCAACAGAAACTTGGTGAGATCGCCGAGTTTATTCCCCGAGGCACTCCTGAACGACGGGATGCTCCTGGAATGTCAAACGAGGAACAAATACGACTGCTCACCGCCAAGCGAGCCCCCGGCGAGACCTGGCATTTCGGTCTCGACGACCAGCCCGGGCGACGGATCTCGAACCGCTTCGCGGGCGGCGCGGTCGCGACGCGGCGTTCGCGCCAGCGGCTTTCGCGCGGACTTTCGAACCGGCCCGCGCGCTGCGGCGACGAAGGCCTCGAGATCCTGAAAATCCCAGGCATCGCGTGCAACCAGATGTCCCCGCGAATCTCGAACCACGCAGCCGTAGTCATCGACCAGCACGCGCGTCGCGAAGCGATCGCAACGCGCTTCCTTTTGCCGAACGTTGCGGCGGGCGCGCTTGACCAGCCGGTGATAGAACTCGTGAAGGAAGATGAAGAGGGCGAGCTTTTCGGGGCCGTCCAGTTTGAGGGTGTAAAGCTCTCGCCACCAGTGGGTGCGATTCGACTGCGGCCGGGCGACGTTGATCTTGAGCGGATAGGGATAGACGTTGTCTCGGCCGAGGTTCACAAAGATGCGATCCGAATCGTAGTAGCAGGTTCCCGAGAAATCGGACCCGCGGCTGTAGCGCACGAAAACCTGGGCGCCGTCGTGCGGCCACTGGTCGACGGCCGCTGCGAACATGCGCTCGATATTGCGCGTATCGAGGTGTGTTGAGTTTCGAAGAATCATTCCCGTCCGACGAGCACTGACTGACACGCCGCCGCCGATCAACCGAGACCGGCCCGAACGATGTCCTGCAACCGTACAATTCCCATCGGAACGTTTCCGTCTTCCGATACAACCAAAACCGTGATTTCGCTCTCGCGCATGAGCCGAAGACACTCGACCGCGAGCAGGCCCGGCGGCACGCTGGAGCACTTCACCACCGGGTCCGAAGGATCGCGCCGGCTGTCTCGCCACGCCTCGCCCGCGGACAGCCGCGAAGGCGTCTCGCGGCGCGTGAGCAGGCGACGCAGATCGCCGTCGGTGAAGACGCCGCGAAGCGAGCCGTCATCGCGCAGAACGCAGGCCATGCCGAGATGTTTCGAGGTCATCTCCAGCATGAGATCGTTGAAGGTGGACGATTCCCTGACGGCCGGCAGTTCATTTCCCGAATGCATGATGTCGCTGACGCGCAAAAGCAGCCGTCGTCCGAGGCTGCCGTCGGGATGATAGCGGGCGAAATCCTCCTCGCGGAATCCGCGCCCCTCGAGCAGCGCCATCGCGAGGGCATCGCAGAGCGCGAGTGTCGTCAGCGTGCTCGTCGTCGGCGCGAGGCCGAGCGGGCCGGCCTCGTGCAGGGCGGGAATCGGAAGATGCACATCCGCAAGTTCAGCGAGTGGTGACTTGCCTACTTCGCAGATGGCAACAACATGGCCGCCGATGCGACGGAAGTGGCTGACGAATTTAACCAGCTCTTCGGTCTGCCCGCTTTTTGAGAGCGCGAGCAATACGGATCCGGCACCGACGGCGCCGAGATCGCCGTGCACACCCTCGACCGGGTGCATGAAGATGGCCGGGGTGCCGGTGCTGGCAAGGGTGGCCGCCGCCTTGCGGCCGATGAGACCGCTCTTGCCGATGCCGGTGACGACGACCTGATCATCTGAGTTGAGAATGAGGGCGACGGCGCGTGAAAAGGACTCGCCGACGAGTTCGGAGAGCTTTTCGAGCGCCTGGGACTGTTCACGAATGAATTCGCGGGCCTGATGGACCGGATCTATCACCGCAGACTCCGACGCCGCGCCTCCGTGCCCGGCAACATGCTTTCAACCACAGCGACTCACTGCTTCGGCTTTGAGGGGTCCGAGTCCGGATCCTCAAAGTCGTCGTCCAGATCCCACTTATCGTCGATCCGGAATTCGTCGCTGTCCAGATCCGTGAGATCATCGCCGAGATCGATCTCATCTTCCAGCATGTCGAAGGCGGAATCGTCGGCCAGCGTCTGGGACGTGGTCTCCGGTCCGGATTCGGCCGGCGTCTCGTCGAGGGATTCCGGCGTGTCGAGCGGCGAGGGCTCGTCGAGCAGGCCGATGTCGCCGAGCGGCTTAAGTTCGTTGTCGTCCTCGTCTTCGTCCTCGCCGATGACGATTTCCTCTTCGCCGGCCAGCATCGAGTCATCGATTTCGACCGGGGCCGATTCCTCGATCGGCGCTTGCGGAGCGTCGGCCTCGACCGGCGTCTCCGGTTCCGCGGGCGATTCAGGCTGCAGAGGCAACGTCGGCTCCACGGTCGGAGGCGGCGAACGAAACTCAGGAGCGGACCATTCGGTTGCCGGCTTCGGCGTCGGCGCGGGGGGCGCGATTGAGGCCGATGGCTCCGGCGGGATGTCGAAGTCGTCCAGATCCTCGACATCCTTCATGTCCGGGATCAGGCCGGAATCGGCACCGGAGTCGGGCAGCTCGAATTCTTCGACCGCAGGCGGCGCCGGCGGCGGCATGACCGGCGACTCGAATTTCTCGACAGGGGCGGGCGGCTCCGGCGGCGCGGGCGGTTCGCCGATGTCCCGCATCGGCGGAAGCGCATCTTCTTCGGTCAGCGTGTCATATTCATCGATGGTCGTCGCCATCGGTGGTTCGTCATCAACGACCGGCGCCTCGGCAACCGGTTCCTCCAACTCAATGGCATCAACGGCGGAGTCCGAGGTCGCTTGATCCTGAGCGCCGTAGGCGTCCTCTTCTGTCTGATCGGCGACGCGGTGAAGCGCGGTCTCGGCTTCGAGCACGCCGGCGGCGGCGCCTCCACCCGGGCCACCGTTGCGCGGCTGCGGATGGTCGTCCGGTCCCATCGTCGACTGTCGTGCATCGAGCTGCGGCCGCTGCTGCGGTGCGTCATCGTCCGCCTCGTGATAGTCGTAGTACTCGCGGTAGCCCTTGCGGAAGTATCCGCCGGCCCGCGACTGAACCTTGTTCAGGACGGCGCCGAAGATGCGAACGTTGATGGCCTCCAGGTTGGACTGGGTTCGCTGAAGCGCGCCGCGAAGCGTGTTGCGATACTCGCAGATGAGGAGCACGCCGTCGACCGCGCCCGCGAGCACCATCGCGTCACTGACGAGCAAGACCGGCGGGCCGTCGAATATGACCTGGTCGTAGCGTGAGCGCGCATCGACCACGACGTCCCGAAGATAGCTTGAGCCCAGCAGTTCGGCGGGATTCGGCGGCAGCGGGCCCGAACTCATGACGTCGAGGCCCGGCACGTTCGTTCGGGTGACGTAGTCCTTCAGCTCGCCCTGCCCGATGAGAATGTTGCTCAGGCCCTCGGGTCGCATGTTGGGGAACACGCGGGGCAGCGCCGGGCGTCGGAAGTTCGAATCGATGAGCAGTACGCGGCGTCCGCTGAGCGCGATCGAGATCGCGAGGTTGCTCGCGATGGTTGTCTTGCCGTTGCCGCCGCTGGGGCTGGTCACCAGAATGACGCCCTGCTGTTCCGCAGGCGCGCTGAAGAACAGGTTGGCGCGCAGGTTTCGGAAGGCCTCGGCCACGACGGAGTGCGGCGCGTCGAGACAGGCGCTTTCGACGCGATCGATTTCGACTTCGTCGTCGTCCGTCGTCGGGATCGTGCCGAGAACCGGGACATGGGCCCGGGCGACGTCGCGCGGGGTGCGAACCGACTTGTCCGCCAATTCAAGCAGCATGGCGAAGCCGACGGCGAAGAAGAGGCCGAACATGGCGCCGCCGGGAATCCAGACGAGGATTTCAGGGCTGCTCATGCGCTCGGGCGTGGTGGCCTTCGATGCGATTTCAATCTGCACCGTCTTCTGCTGACGGATGATGATCTCGAGCATGTTCTTCTGATCGAGCTGCTTTTCATACTCGACGAGGAGGCGATCCCGCTCCGCCAGGAGGGCGTCGAACTGCGCCTTCTTGGCTTCCTTGTCCCGACGTTCGGAGATGGCCTGGTAGAGCTGATCCTTCTGGGCGACGAGCAGTGTGTTCGCCTCCAGGTAACTCTGGCGGGCGAGCTGAATCTGGCGGGCGTTGAACAGGACGACCTTCGAGGCCCGATCCTGCTGAAACGCGAGCGCGGCGGCATCGCGATTCATCGTCGCTTCCTTGACGACACGATGATTCGGGCCGTACCGCTGAAGCGCCTGATCGAGAATCTGCTGCGCCGCCATCATGCGCTGTTCGAGTTCGTACAGCGTGCGATCATTGTTGAGGAGATTCTGCAGATCGGGCGTGATCGGCAGGTCCTCGGGGCGGGCGTTCTGAAGGGATTCCCACTGGGATTTTCGTCCCGTGATCTCCAGTTCCAGTTCGGTCGCAATGGCCGAAAGGGTCAGGGCCCGTTCAATCGCCTCCTGAAGGTCCGCCTCGGAGTAGGCGTTGGCGTTCTGGAATCGGTCGATTTCCTCGCGCTTGTTCTTCAGGAAGGTCTGCGTGCGCTCCAACTCGGCGGTCAACTGCTCCTTCTGTGTGGTGACGTATTTCTTCTGGCGCTCGTCGACCGCGTTGACATACTGCTCGACCACCGCATTCACGATGGTGGGAACTTCCTTCTTGTCACGCCATGTGGCCGACACCTGGAGAAGGTTCGATTCCGGAACGGGTCCAACGCTCAAGACGTCGAGCAGCAGGTCTTCCAGTTTCTCGTTCTTGCTCCGAAGTTTCGCCTCCTTGTACCATTGGGTGCGCTGGAGCTCCGGATCGGCGAGCGCCTTGGCCAGCACTTCCGGGCTTCGGACGATCAGCGTCTGGTTCTGAAGTTCGCGTTCGATGTCCGCGGGGGACTTGCCGGACTCCCGACGAAGGGGATCGTTCGGATCGGGCGGGGCCAGCGACTCCACGCGAATCAGCGCGTTGGCCTCGTACTCGGGATGGTATTTCTGGGCGTAGAGCGTGCCCGCCACCGTCAAGCCACAGAAGAACAGCCAGATCAGGATGATCATGACGATTCGCTGCCGAAGCGCGCGAACAACGTC
>CALLKH010000088.1 GCA_938008425.1 uncultured Planctomycetaceae bacterium
GAAGCGACGCTTGCCATGGAGGAGAAAGTGCGCGCCGGTGCGGCGCTGCGCGACGCCCACCATCAGGTCGCCGCGGCCGTCCAGGCGGGCCTCGGTCTCACCGATCGAACCCCGGCGGAACTCATCCGCGCCTATCGCACGCCCGGAAGCGCCGGTCCGGATGAAACCCGGCGAACCGCGCGAGCCATCCTCGAACGACTGCACCACCCCCACCCGACGCGCTGACGCGCGACCGCGGCAGAATGCTCTGACCCATGAACGACGGAGACTCTGATTTGAGCGCTGAACCCATGCCCTCTCCCCGCCGGCGGATCGGCCGGGCTACGCGACTGATCGTCAAGATCGGCAGCGGCGTCATCGCCGGCGGCGGGCGTCTGCACCCCGAGATCATCGCCGACATCGCCCACGATGTGACCGTGCTCGCACATCAGAAGCGTGAAGTGATCATGGTCGTCTCGGGCGCCGTCGCGGCGGGATTCGAACCGATGGGCTTCGCCAGCCCGCCCAGGGCCGTCGTCGAACGACAGGCCGCCGCCTCGGTCGGCCAGCACCGACTCATGGCCATGTTCGCGCAGGCGTTCGCGCCGCATCGGCTCCAGGTTGCGCAACTTCTCATGACCGCCGACGACATCGAAAACCGGCGGCGGTTCCTCAGCGCCCGCCACACGCTCGCCATGCTGCTCAAGCGCGGCGTCGTGCCGATCATCAACGAAAACGACGCGCTCTCCGACGACGAAACCAAGGTCGGCGACAACGATCACCTCGCGGCGCTGGTGACCAATCTCGTGTCGGCCCAGTTGCTCGTGCTGCTGACGCGGGTGAAGGGGCTTTATCGCGCCGGCGGCGAGAAGATCATCCCGCTCGTCGAAGTCGGCTCCAGCGTGGACGAGCACATCACCTCCGATCTGAGTGAAACCGGCGTCGGCGGAATGGGCGCGAAGGTGTCAGCCGCGCGACTCGCCAGCCGCGGCGGCGTCCCCACCGTCATCGCCGACGGCACACAGCCGGGCATGCTGCAATCCATCATGGACGGCCGCGAGGTCGGCACGCTCTTCACCCCGGCGCCGAGCAAGCTCAACGCCCGCAAGCGCTGGATCGCCATCCGCTCGCGGTCGCATGGCGTGCTCCGTATCGACGCGGCCGCCGCGAAGGCGCTGCGGGAAACGGGCGCCAGCCTCCTGCCCGTCGGAATTCGCGCCGTGGAAGGCGAATTCGAGATGGGAGAACGGATCGAAATTCGCGAGGAAACAGGCGCAAACGTCGCCGTCGGCCTGGTGAATTATCGATCGGACGAAATCCGCCGCCTCATGGGCAAGGCCCGAACGGAATACACCGCGATCCTGGGATACGAGTATGTGAAGGAAATCGTCCACCGCGATGATTTGGTTCTGACCGACGAATAGCCGCATCGAGCCCTGCCGTGCGATTGGTGCGGCGGGTGCTCCGGGAGCAGTAGCATGATCGACCTCCAACAGATCGCACGTCGCGCGAAGGCTGCGGCGACGGCGGCCGCGACGGCGTCGACCGACGCCAAGAACCGGGTGCTTCGCGACATTGCCGACGGCATCGAAAGCCGCATGGCGTTCATCAAATCCGCCAACGATGCCGACCTGGCCGACGCCCGAAGCGCCGGCCTGCCCGAGGCCAAGTTGCGCAGGCTCACCCTTTCAGATTCGGCGATTCGCCAGATGGCCGACGGCCTGCGCCAGGTCGCGGACCTCGCCGACCCGGTGCGGCAGGTCACGCGTGAATACGATGTGCCCAGCGGTCTTCACATCCGCAAGGTGCGATGCCCCATCGGCGTCATCCTGATGATCTACGAGGCGCGGCCGAACGTGACCATCGACGCCTTCGGCCTCTGCTTCAAGGCGGGGAACGCCTGCATCCTCAAGGGCGGGCGCGAGGCGAACCACTCGAACCGGGCGCTGCTTGAGATCATCAACGACGCGCTATCGCGCGGTGGAATCCCGGGCGACGTCGTTTCGCTGGTCACCAGTTCCAATCGGGAAGAAATGAAAGCCCTGCTGCGCATGTCGAACGAGATCGATCTGGTCATCCCGCGCGGTGGCCACGAACTCATCCGGTTCGTGCATGAACACGCCCGTATTCCCATGGTGCAGCACTTCCAGGGCGTCTGCCACATCTTCGTGGACGAATCCGCCAATCTCGACCAGGCGTTGAAGATCTGCACCACCGCCAAGACCAGCGCCCCCGCGGCGTGCAACGCGGCCGAGGCGATCCTGGTCCATGAGAAGATCGCAGCGGGATTCATGCCGAAACTGGTTGATCAAATGGTCAATGCCGGCGTGGAGGTGCGCGGCGACGAGAGCGTGTGCAGTCTCGCACCAAGTGCGAAGCCGGCGGCCGACGACGACTGGGGACGGGAATTCCTCGATCTGATCGTAGCGGTGAAAACCGTGCCCAATCTAACGGCGGCCATCGAGCACATACATCGATACGGATCGAATCACACCGAGGCGATCATCAGCGAAAACGACGGGCACCAGCGACGGTTCGTCGACGAAATCCACGCCTCGTGCACGATGGTCAATGCCTCGACGCGCTTCAACGACGGCTTTCAACTCGGCCTAGGCGCCGAGATCGGCATCAGCACGTCCAAGATCCACGCATACGGGCCGATGGGCCTCGAAGAACTGACCACCCAGCGTTTCGTCGTCGAAGGCGCAGGTCAGACGCGTTAAGAAGATTCGCCCAAAACCGGGCCCAATCGCATCGCCTTTACGCAATCTCACCCGATTGGCTGAACGCTACTGCTTCAGCTGCTCCTCAAGGAACATCGTCGCCGTCAGCGTCGCTAGGTCGCGGTTTTCCCGCTTGGCGAAGCCGTGGCCTTCGTCCTTGGCGAGCATGTACCAGACCGTGCGGCCCTTCTCGCGCATCTTCTTGACGATCTGCTCCGCCTCGTACGCCGGCACGCGCGGATCATTCGCCCCGTGCTGCACGTAAAGCGCCGACTTGATCCTGTCCGCGTTGTTCAGCGGGCTGATTTCCTCGAACTTCTTTCGCATCTCCGGATCGCGCTCGTCGCCGTATTCCGCCCGGCGAAGGTCCTGCCGATACGGCGCCGTCTTCTCCAGGAACGTGATGAAATTCGCGATGCCGACGATATCGACGCCCGCCTTGATTCGATCCGGGTAGTGCGTCAGCGACGCCAGCACCATGTAACCGCCGTACGAGCCGCCATAGATCGCCACCCGCTTCGAGTCCAGGTCCTTCTGCTTCTCGACCCAGTCAAGCAGCGCGCCGATGTCGCGCACGCTGTCTTCCCGGTTCATGGCGTCATCCAGCATGTGATAATCACGGCCGTAGCCCGTCGAACCGCGCACGTTCGGGATCACCACCGCCGCCTTCATCTCGCTCGCCCAGTACTGGAACGAACTCGAAAAGCGGGCCCGCTCCTGCCCTTCCGGGCCGCCGTGGACATAGATAATCACCGGGAACGGCCCCTCGCCCACCGGCCGGTAGTAGTACGCCGGAATCTCGCGCGGCTTGCCGTCCACCGAGTCGAACGTCGGATAGGCGATTCGCTTCGGCGACACGAAGCGCGCCGGGTTGAGTCCGCCCGTCTCGCTGATCGTCCACCGGATCAGCCGGCCGTCATCGACGTGATAAACGAACACGTCGCCCGGCATGGTCGGCGTGCCGAGCGTCATGCCCAGCCGCTTACCGTCGTTCGTGAAGGCGAGGCCGAAAGCGACGCCGACCGGAATCGCAGTGATCGCCTCATACTTGCCGCCGCTCTCCATCATCGTGTAGACGCGGCTCTGGCCGTCTTCATTCGCGATAAACGCGATTCGGCCGCCCGCGGGGGCGACGGCCACGGACTCGATATCCCATGGAAGATCTCCGGTGAGCAGCGTGTCCTTCTTGGTGGCCAGGTCTCGTTCATAGAGCGACTGGAACTGCCCGTCCTTGTCGCTCATCAGATAGAGTGACTTGCCATCGGCACTGAAGACGCCGCCGGAGAACGCCCGCTTCTCCGTCTTGGGCGTCAGAATCTGCGCCTTGCCCGAAGCCGTGTCGAGCAGATGCAGGTAGGATTCCTTTTCGGAGACGTATTCGATGACAGTGAGCTTCTTGCCGTCGCGGCTGAAATCGACGGGATAAAACGCCCCGCTCACCTCCATCGCCAGCTTTGGCGTGAATTCAGGCGCCCTGGCGATGTAGATGTCATTGTCGCGGCCGTTGCGACCGGTGCCGGTGAAGGCGATGCTCTTTCCGTCGCGCGCGACGCGCAGCGCCTCATGCCGGCTCGTACCGTCGGTCAGCATGCGCGTCTTTCCTTCCTCGAGATCGAGCAGGAAAATCTGGTTGTATTCGCTGCCGCCGCGATCTGAGAGGTAGAGCACAAACCGCCCGCCCGAGTGCGGCACGAACGCGCCGCCGCGAATCGGCTCCGCGTTGAAGGTGATCTGCGTTCGAGCGCCGCCCGGTCGATCGACGATGTGAAGCTGATTGGTGTTGCCGAACAGCGTCGAGATCAGAACGCGGTCGCCGGTGTCGTCGATGTCCTGAAGCGACGCCGATCGAACGTTCAGATACTGATTCATCCGCTCGCGCAAGGCGGCCGGCACCTCCGGCACATCTTCCAGTACAACCTGCCCAACCTCGCGTCGAGCAGGTTCTTCACCTGCCAGCGCGAATCCCGAAGCGAAAGCGATTCCGGCGATGAAAACCGGCGCGAAAAGACGAGCAACCCCGAGATTTCTTAGCATGTCCAACTCCATTTGAAGATCAGGTCGTCGACGGCCTGCCGAGGAATCTCAACAATCTCCGATTACCCATAGATTGCGGAGGCAGAGCCGTCGAAAAGGGTCTAACCGGCCTAAGTCTATCCAAAATAATCCGCTTGCCAGCCCCGGAATCGCGACATATACTTCTTTCAGATATTACTGAAAGTTCGCTCCGTTCCATCAGGAAAGGATGTGGTGAGATGTCCGTACGACCCAAGACCACCCGCGAAAAGCCCGAATCTGCGGTTACTGACCCCAACCCGGCCGTCGACGCCTCCAAGTCGCTCTTCATCCGCCGCTGGGGCGAACTGTCCGGCTACTGGGGCATCAGCCGGACCATGGCCGAGATTCACGCCCTGCTGCTTGTCTCGTCGGAGCCCGTCTGTACCGACACCGTCATGGAGAAACTGCTGATCTCCCGCGGAAACGCCTCGATGAATCTCCGCCAGCTTGTGGACTGGGGACTGATCGAAAAGGTTCATATTCGCGGTGATCGAAAAGAGTACTTCACCTGCCGGACGGACGTCTGGGAGATGTTCGAAACAATCCTCCGCCAGCGCCGACGTCGCGAGGTCGAGCCGATCATCGAGACGATCGATCGCTGCGAGG
>CALLKH010000089.1 GCA_938008425.1 uncultured Planctomycetaceae bacterium
CCGTGGAACGCGTTGCGGAAGTGAAGCACCTCGGTGCCGATCTCGCCGCGGCCCGCCGCCATGTTCTTCTGCACCTTCCAGTCCATCGCCGCCTTGAGCGCGTTCTCCACCGCCAGCGCGCCGCCCTCAACGAAGAACAGCCGCGGCAGCTCGGGCACGCCCATCACGCGGACAAAGGTCTTCACGAACCGCGCAAACTGCACGGTGTACATGTCGGAGTTGGCCACCTTGATCATCGACGCCGAGAGCAGATCGTCCTGCACCTCGGCGCGCTGAAAGTACGGATGATTGAAGCCGATCGGCAGCGACGCGTAGAAGGCGTACATGTCGATCAGGCTGCGGTTTGAATTGGAGTCGTAGAGCCGGCTCCCCTGGCTGCGCTCGAGATCGATGACGATCTCGAACCCGTCCACGAGAATGTGCTTCTTGAGTTCCGCGAGAACATCGGTCGGAACGATTCGGGCCGTTTCGGGCATGGAAGTATTCATGGCGTTCACCTCAGTGCGATTGGATCCATCAGGTCGGGGTCGCGCATTTGCCCGCCTCCACTTATTCATCGGCGGCCGCGCGAGATCACGCGCGATCAATCAAGTCGATCGCGCCACGGGACAGGGGTTGTCAGGGGATTGCGTCTACGAACGACCGGGTCATTCGTTGAAGATCTTCGACATGAAGTCGGCCAGGCCGATGGTGTGGGTCCGGTCGATGAGGCCGAACCAGCGGCGCGGATTGTGCTGCCGCCAGCACATCAACTCAGACTCAAGATTGTTCAGATTGACGGGAGTCATCTCGGAGAAACCATCCTTAGATTCCACACCCCGGAATTCTACGTCCAAGCGGGCGGTCCGGTCAACCATCGGCCACACCCAGGCCGGCGACAACTTGTTTATCGACAAAAATTTACGTCGAGTGGAGATCTCCTCGACCGGCGGCGGCTCGTCACACAAATGTCCCGGAAACGCTCGACTTGACCCCGTCCAGCGTCGCCACGGTCCCTCATTTTTCGTCTGAAAACCCGGTTTTTTAGAGACTTGGATCGACTGGATTTGTACGATGGAGGGGTCAGTCACATCCGTTCGACTCTCTTTTCAGCAGAGAGGACCACAACATGGCAGGTTCATACATCGCCGGGGCGACCGTCGCGCCGAAGCATCAGCACATGCCCGGGGTTTCTCCGGCTACCCCGAGACCGCTGCCCCTTTTCAAGGTTCTGCTTCACAACGACGACATCAACTTCAGCACCGATGTCGCTCTGATCATCCGCCGGCTCACGCCGCTTTCCGAGGGCGAGTCGATTCGGCGCACCAAGGAAGCCCACGACACCGGCGTCGCCCTGCTGCTCGTCACTCACAAGGAACGCGCCGAACTGTACGTCGAGCAGTTCGCATCGTGTCGAATCATCGTGACGATTGAACCCGACGCCTGATCTGACGCGGCGACGGCAGTGACGCGATCACGTCACGCCGAAGTGAGCTCTCTTCAGCATCCGATCATTCCGGCGAACTGTTCGAAAAGATAGGTTGAATCGTGCGGACCCGGCGCGGACTCAGGATGATACTGCACCGCGAAGACCTGCTTGTCATCGTGCGCAAATCCTTCGAGGCTGCGGTCGTAGAGATTCACGTGCGTCACGCGGCCGCCCACTTTTTCCAGGCTCTTCTCATCCACCGCGAAACCGTGATTCTGACTGGTGATCTCCACCCGCCCGGTTTCAACCCGGAGCACGGGATGGTTCGCCCCGTGATGGCCGAACTTCAGCTTGTACGTCTCGGCGCCGAGAGCCAGCGAGAGAAGCTGGTGCCCGAGGCAGATGCCGAACACCGGCGCGCGGCCGATCACGCCCTGAAGCATCTTGATCGTCTGCGTGACCGCGGCCGGATCGCCGGGGCCGTTCCCGACGAGGATGCCATTCGGCTGACGCTCCAGGATCGCCTCGGCCGACGCGGTCGGCGGCATCACCGTCACGGCCGCCCCCATCCCGTCGAGCAGGCGAAGAATGTTGTGCTTGATGCCGCAATCGATCGCGACCACCCGTCGGGCGGGCGATTTTCTCTCATTCCAGGCGCGCTCGGCCTTTGGAGCGACCTCCGCCACCAGGTCGCGGCCGGCCATGGACTGCGACTTTCGCGCCGTCGCCACTAGTTCAGCCGGATCACGGATTTCAGTGGAGATCACGCCCCGCATCGCCCCATGCACGCGCAGCCGTCGGGTGAGCGCGCGGGTATCGATGCCGGAGATGCCGATCACGCCAGCGGCCTTGAGATATGACGCCAGGTCGCCCGTCGATCGGTAATTGCTCACGCGTCGGGCCGGCTCTCGCACGACGAAACCCGCGAGATAGGTTTTGGTCGACTCGACGTCGTCGACGTTCACGCCGTAGTTGCCGATCAGGGGCGCGGTCATGGTCACGATCTGCCCGCAGTATGAGGGGTCGGTGAGGATTTCTTGATAGCCGGTAAGCGCGGTATTGAAGACCACCTCGCCGACGGAAGTCCCCGTGGCGCCGAACGCCTCGCCGGTGAACACCGATCCGTCTTCCAATGCCAGTGAGCAGACCGTCGTCTTCACTTCGAACTCCAGAACGATTGCACACTCAATTGCATGATCGTCTTCCACAAACCCCGCCGCGCGCCCGCATCGGCGCCGGCAATGTCAAACCACACCGACCGCGTAATCCTGCAACGCCCTCACGCCAAGCGCGCTTGCCCCGCCCTCGCGCGCCCGCATCGCCTTGATCGCCTCCACCGCCGCCCGCGCGCCGGCCAGCGTGGTGATGAGCGGCACGCGCTTCGCGGTCGCTGCCGCCCGCCATCGCCCCTCTTCCCAGGCGGGTCCGTAGTGCACCGGCGTGTTGATCAGAATGTCGAGCACGCCGTGGTTGATCAGATCGAGCAGGAACGACTCAGGTGCGCCGGCCTGCTTTGAGACCACGACGGAATCGATGCCCTCGGCCTTCAGCGCCTTGTGCGTACCGATCGTTGAAAACAGTTTGAAACCGAGCGATCTCAGCTCCCGTGCGATCGGAATGACGCGCGGCTTGTCGGGATCATTGACGCTCACCAGCGCGTTGCCGAACATCGGCAGCGACAGGCCGGTCGCGATCGCCGCCTTGGCAAACGCGAGGCCGAATGTCGCATCCGAACCCATGACCTCGCCCGTGCTTCGCATCTCGGGGCCGAGCACGACGTCCACGCCCGGGAACTTGCTGAACGGAAAGACCGGCGCCTTGATCGCCTGCATGAGTGCTCGCGGCGAGCGCCCGACGCCCATCTCCCACAAGACATCCCGCAGGTTCCGACCCAGCATCACCTGCGTCGCCACCTTCGCCCACGGCACGCCCGTCGCCTTGCTGACGAATGGCGCCGTTCGCGACGCCCGGGGGTTCACCTCCAGCACGTACACCGTCTCGCCGGCGATCGCGAACTGAACATTCATCAATCCGCAAACGCCCAGCCGGCGCGCCATGAGACGCGTCTGCCGTTGAACCTCCGCCAACAGTTCGGCCGAAAGGCTGTGCGGCGGCAGTGCACAGGTGCTGTCACCACTGTGGATGCCCGCCTCTTCAATGTGCTCCATCACGCCGCAGACGACGCACTCCCCGCGCGGATCGTTCGGCGTGCGAAAATCGGCCACCGCGTCGACGTCGATCTCCATGGCGTCGAGGATGAACTTGTCGACCAGCACACTCTGCGGGCCGTCCATCGCCGCCATGCGATCCGACGCCTCGAACGCCGCAGCCGCATAACGCCGCAGGTCCGCGTCGTTGTTGCACATCTCCATCGCCCGGCCGCCCAGAACATAACTCGGCCGAATCAGGACGGGATAGCCCAACTGGTTGGCGATCTGCCGCGCCTCTTCTATTGAGCCCGCGATGCCGCTGGGCGGCTGCTGGAGCCCCAATTCACTCAGGATTCGGCTGAAGTCCTCACGATCCTCCGCCATGTCGATCGACTCGGGCGGCGTTCCCAGGATCGGCACGCCGGCAGCCTTCAGGCTCTCTCCCAGATTCAGCGGCGTCTGCCCGCCGAACTGGATGATCACGCCGCGAAGCGTTGTGCGCGACTGGATGGCGCGAATCACGCGAAGCACATCCTCGGTTGTGAGCGGCTCGAAGAAGAGAACGTCCGACGTGTCGTAGTCCGTGCTGACCGTCTCCGGGTTGGAGTTGATCATCACGGTCTTGAAGCCGAGCGCACGGGCGGCGTCCGAGGCATGCACGCAGCAATAGTCGAACTCGATTCCCTGCCCGATGCGATTCGGCCCGCCGCCGATGACGATCACGTGCGGATCGTTGCCGATTCGCAGTTCATTCTCCAGCACCGCGGTCGGACCCTTCTCGGTTTGCACGATGAAGGGCTCTTCGCAGGTGGCGTAATAGTACGGCGTCGCCGCTTCAAACTCGGCGGCGCAGGTATCGACCAGCTTGAAGCAGGAATTCGCCTGGGCGCCCTTCTTCTCCCGGATCGACGTCACCGGAATCTGAAGCGCATAAGCAAGTTGCACGTCACTGTATCCCAGCGATCGCGCCCGCCGGAGTAGCGCTCCGCCCTCGCCGCCGTCACCCGAGACGATCGACGCCACCATCGCGGCATTCGACAGCAGCTCCTTCTCGAATTCGACGAGTTCCTTCATTTGGTCCAGGAACCACGGATCGATCGACGTCAGCTCATGAACCTGCTCCACGGTCCAGCCGAGCTTGAACGCATATCGAATGTAGTACGGCCGGCCCTGACTCGGCCGTTCAAGCTTTTGACGCAGCGCGTTTTCTTCGATCGGCCAGTGCGTCGCCGACGATTCCTCGGTATCCGGCGGCGCCTCGCCCTGGCGGCTTCCCAGCAGGATGTTCGACGCATGCGACTCACTTGCGACGACGCTGCCGGCCGCCGACCGTTCAGAGAGCGCCTCGTAAGCCCCCGACTCGCCGTTGGCGTGCCGCTTGTGCGCCGCGGCCAGCCAGCGATCATTCTTGTCCAGGCCGTAACCCGCCCGCTGAATCTCCATGCTGCGGATGCACTTCTGGAACGCCTCTTTAAAAGTCCGGCCGATCGCCATCGCCTCACCGACGCTCTTCATCTGCGTCGTCAGCGTCTCATCGGCGTCGGGGAACTTCTCAAACGTCCAGCGTGGCATCTTCACGACGCAGTAGTCGATCACCGGCTCGAAGCTGGCCGGCGTGGTTCGCGTGATGTCGTTCGGGATCTCGTCGAGCGTGTAGCCCACCGCCAGCTTGGCCGCCACTTTGGCGATCGGGTAGCCGGTCGCCTTGCTGGCCAGTGCGCTGGAGCGACTGACGCGCGGGTTCATTTCGATCACAACCTGCCGGCCGGTCTGGGGGTTCACCGCGAACTGCACGTTGCTGCCGCCGGTGTCGACGCCGATCTCGCGCATGATCGCCTTGGCGGAGTCCCGCATCTGCTGGTATTCGCGATCCGTCAGCGTCTGGGCCGGAGCGACGGTGATCGAGTCGCCGGTGTGCACGCCCATCGGGTCGATGTTCTCGATCGAGCAGACGATGATGACGTTGTCGTTCCGGTCGCGGATAACCTCCAGCTCGTATTCCTTCCAGCCGTAGAGGCTCTCTTCGACGAGCACCTCGCTGATGCGCGAACACTTGAGGCCGCGCGCCGCGATTCGCTCGAACTCTTCCATGGTCCGGCAGAACCCTCCGCCCTCGCCGCCCAGCGTGTAGGCCGGCCGGATGCAACAGGGAAGCCCCACCTCGGCGAGCACCGCCCGCGCCTCTTCCATCGTGTGGGCCGTGCCGCTTCTTGGCATGTCGAGGCCGATCTTGATCATCGCCTCGCGAAAGAGCGAGCGATCCTCGGCCTTGGCGATCGCCTCGCGCGAGGCACCGATGAGCTGGACGCCGTGGCCGTCGAGAATCCCCCGCTCGGCGGTCTCCATGGCGCAGTTCAGCGCCGTCTGGCCGCCCATCGTCGGGAGCATCGCGTCGATCGGCGTGCCGCGCGAACGCTCCATGATGAAGATGCGCTCGACGAATTCCGGTGTGATCGGCTCGATGTAGGTGCGATCCGCGAACTCGGGGTCCGTCATGATCGTGGCCGGATTCGAATTCAGCAGAACGACCCGGTAGCCCTCGCTGCGCAGGGCCTTGCAGGCCTGCGTGCCGCTGTAGTCGAACTCGCAGCCCTGGCCGATGACGATCGGGCCGGAGCCGATCAGGAGAATCGTGTGGATATCGGTGCGTTTGGGCATTCTTCTCCCCGCCCCGGTCCATCGGCCGGTCGGACTCGCGCGAAAGGGCGCGCGGAAATTCTCGCGAAAAGGAAACTGGTACGTCGGAGGGGTATCTTAATCGAAGTGGGCGGAATCTCGAAGAGCGCGCGATCGCTGTGAATTCACAGAACGGGCGCGGACCACGCAAGGCTCACGATCGGCTCTGACCGCAGCGCCACCGGACCTGGCCGCGGTGGCTCGGCCGTTGTGGCTCGCTCAAAGTGGCCCTGTCGATGCGGCCTGTGCGAGGCGACTCCGCCGAACTGGCACGGTCCTCCGCCGATCCCGCTCCGGCATGAAATCAACCGGTGAACGAGTTGCGCCACTGACCAAGACTCCTGACGCGGGCCGCAAATCGGCGCGCAAAAAAACTGTGACGGCCGCTCGGACGTAGGCATACGTTCCCGAAGTCCTTGCGGCCGTCAACAGTTTGGTGACTCAATGCCGGCGGCGAAGCAAACCCGCAACGCCTTTCTTCGACCCGCAGCAAATCGTATCACCTGATCGGCGGCTTTTCATTTTGGAAATGTCTGATAGGAAATGTTCGTATGTCTCGCTGTTGGCACTCCAGGTGCGGGTTCTACACGACAAGGCCAGGGTCGATCGTCTTCAGTGATGAGTCAGCCTGAGTGTCACACGATCGCCGAATGATCCGCAGTATCCCGCAGTCGGTGAAGGCAGGAGCGATTCGGAGATTGTCAGGTGGGTTATCCCGGTACGCCGGGTTGGGGGCTCGATTTTCGTGCGAAGGCGATCTGGCATAGTCGCGGGGCGGGTGGCCCATCCCGGTACGCCCGGTTGGGGACTCGATTTTCGCGCAACGGCGATCTGGCATAGTCGCGGGCGGAACGGATTCGGGCGGGAGGAAATCGAATCCCACACGGTGACGCCGCCCCAGGCCACCCCACCGAAACCAATGTCACTCGCCTGGCCCGTTCTGCTCCCTCGCCCGGCAGGCCTTCAGCCGGTCTGTGCTTGCCACCGGTTTCAACCGGTGGTGAGAAGGCCCCATTCAATGTAGTCCACCTCTCAATGGTCTCCGGCCGGCCCGCAGCCGGCCTGTGTTTGCCACCGGTTTCAACCGGTGGTGAGAAGGCCCCAATCAATGAAGTCCACCTCTCAATGGTCTCCGGCCGGCCTTCAGCCGGCCTGTGTTTGCCACCGGTTTCAACCGGTGATGAGAAGGCCCCAATCAATGAAGTTCACCTCTCAATGATCTCCAGCCGGGCTTCAGCCGGCTTGCTTCGGGCGCGTGGCCCATCCCGCTGCTCCGGGTTAGGGGCTCGACTCTCGCGCGAAGTCGATTCAGCAAGGTTGCGTGCTGATCGAATTCGGGCGAGAAGGAATCGAATCCCCCAGACCGAGAAAAGT
>CALLKH010000090.1 GCA_938008425.1 uncultured Planctomycetaceae bacterium
CCCGCCGACGTGGTGATGCGCCTGTCGCCGTTCTCCGCCGCCGCCCTCGACCATCTCGAGAACGCCGACGACCAATTCAGTCGCTGCTTGCGTCATGTCATCAAACCGCCGCATACGCCGCGCGCCTTCGCGCGCGGTCCGACGTCTCCAAAAATTGAGCGGGAATCGCTCGCTGAATCCATTCGCGAACGCATCTTTCGGCGCGGGCCAGCCCAGTTTTGAGCCCGTGCCTGCTGTGTGATGAGTTCGATCGGTTCGCCGACCAGGCTTTCCGCATCGATCCGGCCGGCTTTCCGCCAACTGCCAAGGCGCCCGATACGACCGGTTCAAACCCGGTGTATCAACCGCCTCATCATGCGCTGCTGGGCGGATCCGGCTCTGTTTCGCGTGAGATTCGACCCCGATGCCCCGGATTCGGTCGCTCCGGCCATGCATCCCGAAAATCGGACCAGCGCCGGGATCATGGTTGATTATACATAACGGATCGGCGGAGGAAACACGGGGACCGAAAAATAAATTACGGAACCGCCCTCCGGGGTCCGCAAATCAGTATTTCACCGTGAAGCTGTGAAACTCTCCCGTGGCGGTGCCCTCGTTGACCGACACACTTCGAATGTACCCGCCGAGTTCGTCGGCAATCGCCGCGGCGAATCCGGCAAGGTCCTCCGGGCCGCCCTCCGCCACGATCTCGACGCGACCGTCCGGCAGATTTCGGACGTACCCGGTGACACGGTGTTGCCGCGAAATCATGCAGGTCGTATGGCGGAAACCGACGCCCTGCACCCGACCCGAATAAAGATACGTTCGTCTCACGGTCTCAAAGTTCATCACCGTCCCCACCCGTTCCTGCGTTTGATCAGTCAAGATCCATGGCCCGGCCGACGGCTCCTGCTTCTCGGACCCGGCCGGCGGATGGATTACGGTCAAGCATCCCCGCCCACGGACCGATTCACGATGTGGCCCAAAAAACTGCGGCGATGGCGGCGAACATTATCGGCGAAGCGCGACGATGTGTCAGCCTGATTCGCATATTGAATTGCCGCGCCTTCCCGCGGCGCTTCGGCGAGTACGAGGAGTTAGACATGAGCGTTCAGGCGCCGCCCACACCAGAGTCGATCAAAACGACTGCCACCGACAAACCCGAGGTTCGACCGTCAGAGGCCGCGGCATGGTTCCCAAAGCCGGTCAAGTCGTTCGCCGAAGCCGGCCTCGACAGCGGCATTGTCGAAGCCCTGATTCTCAAATATCTCATGGGTGTCGGCTCCGCATCCGGCGGCCAGATCGCGACGGAATTGTGCCTGCCGGCCGAGCCGATCATCGAGTATCTCGCGGGCCTCAAGCACCAGCAGATCGTCGTTCATGTCTCAGCGGCTGCGATGGGCGACTTCAACTATCGACTGACCGAAGCCGGCATGGACCGCGCCCAGCGGTACATGCGGGATTCCATGTATGTCGGCCCGGCGCCCGTGCCCGTCGATCAGTACATCGCCGCCATGCGCGCCCAGACGATCACGCGCTGCCACCCGCGCGCGGAGGATCTCAGCCGCGCATTCAGCGACCTGCTCGTCAGCAAGGACATGTTTGAAATCCTCGGACCGGCCATCAACTCCGGCCGCGGCATGTTCCTCTACGGCTATCCCGGCAACGGCAAGACCAGCATCGCCGAACGCATCACCCGTTGCTTCGGTGACAATATCTACATTCCCAAGTGCCTGATCTGCGATGGCTTCATCATCAAGCTCTTCGACGCGGCGAGTCATAATGTCGCCGAGCAGCGAAGCGACTCGATTTTCAAAAAGGACAAGATCGACCAGCGCTGGATCAAGATCACCCGCCCCACCATTATCGTCGGCGGCGAACTCACCATGGACACCCTTGAAATCCAGTACAACGAGACCAGCAAGGTCTGCGAGGCGCCGGTTCAGCTCAAGTCCAACTGCGGCACCCTCGTCATCGACGACTTCGGCCGCCAGCGCATGCGACCGGTGGAACTGCTCAACCGCTGGATCGTGCCGCTCGAAAAACGATACGACTTCCTCACGATGCCGAATGGAAAGAAGCTCCAGGTTCCCTTCGACCAGTTGATCATTTTTTCGACCAATCTTGAGCCAAAGGACCTGTGCGACGACGCGTTCCTCAGGCGAATTCCCTATAAGATCAACGTACCAGACCCTACCGAGGCGGAATATCGCAAGCTCTACGATTTCGTCGCCCCCGGCCTCGGCTTCCAGATCGACGACGACGCCAGGGCGGCCATCGACTACCTCATCGAGACGCACTACCGGAAATCCGGCCGCGCCTTCCGGTGCTGCCAGCCTCGCGACTTGATGCTCCAGGTCAAAAACCGCTGCCTCTATACCGGCCGCGAACCCGCGCTGACGCCGGAGATGTTCGACTACGCCGCGTCGGTCTATTTCACAGTCATGTAATCAAAGGTGCCGGGAAGGACCCGACGGTGCAATGAACTCCGCCAGATCCCCTGACCGGTGCAGACCGACTGTGATTAGTCCCCCGTGTCGTGGTCAGCGCGACGCCGGGCGATGGCTCGAGTGGTCCCGCATTGGCCGCCGCACTTCCAAAATAGACAAGTGACTGGAAATTCAATGAGCCCGGAACTTGCGTAGGGAAAAGCCTGATTGCGTTCACATGACGGTTCTTGATAGGATAACTCTATTATATGGGAATTCATCCGATGTGTCGTTCTTTACGACGGATGCAGATGGGGTAGGGTCATCGCGGGACTCTCTGTATCCATTCCGATCTATCAGTGTCAGTTTGAGTTTGCATGCGTGGTCGTCGATGGGGGGAACGCGATCGCGACGCTTCTGCAGTCCATCCAGATCGTGCGCATTCGAAGAAAGACCGTCGAATCGCACGGCTCAGGGCTATCGGAGCGTCGGTGAATTTGAGCAGGGATTCATTGATGAATCGACGACTGTTTCGGTTCCCGAGCGGAGTCGCTCTCGCCTCAACCGCCCTCGTCCTTTCCATTTCGCCAGCCTCGGCGACCGCGGCGCCGTGTGAAGGATTTCTTCCGGGACTGATCTCCGGATACGCGGAATCCCCGGACCTGATCGAGTCCTCCGGTCTCGCCGCGAGTCGTCAAAATCCGGGAATACTCTGGACCCACAACGACAACTACAACGATCATCGACTCTTTGCCATTCTCGGAGATGGACGATCAATGGCGACATGGACGGTTTCCGTCACACCGCCCATGTCGGATCCCGAGGACGTTGCCATCGGGCCCGGCCCCATTGCCGGAATGAATTACCTCTATTACGGCGACATCGGCGACAACTTCAACATTCGAGGCAGCATACGCGTCATCCGCGCCCTTGAACCGGTGGTGCCCGCGGATCAGCCCACCGTCGGCGGAACCCTGGCATCTCAGACCATCATGCTTGTCTATCCCGACGGACCGCGCGACGCAGAGGCGCTTCTCGTCGATACCAACGGCGACATCTACATTATTGCAAAACGCGTCACACCCGGCCGTGTCTATCGCGCTGCGTATCCGCAATCGACGACGAGTGCCAACGTGCTTGTTCCCGTGGGCCAGTTACCGGAGTGGGGATCAACTGCAGTCACTGGCGGCGATATTTCAGCCGACGGATCGCTGATCGTCGTTCGAGGCTACCATCGAATTGGCATTTGGGAACGACTGCCCGGAGAGTCCGTCGCATCCGCATTGACCCGGTCGAGTTGCGACGCACCGTATCTCTGGGAGCCTCAGGGTGAGGCCGTTTGTTTCTCCCCCGATCACCGCAATGTCCTCACCATCAGTGAGGGCGTTTTTCAACCCATTTACAATTACACGCGGGCCTATGAGTGCACCTCGGCATTCGAATGCGATGACGGGAATGACTGCACCGAGGACATCTGTTTCGGTTTTCAATGCGTTCACATCGAGAACATCAGCGACGCTGACGAGGATTCCGTCCCCGATTGCATCGACCAATGCCCCGACACCCCGCCGGGAACACTGGTCAACGAGGTGGGATGCGAACTCAGTCACGATGAACTGAAGATGACCGTATGGATCGCCGCCATGACCGATCCGAATCCGGATCCCAATGTCGTCGCACGATTCGATCGGAACGGCGACATGCTGCTTGATGCACGTGACCTGCCGTTTCTCCTCGCAGAACTGCTCAGCCCATGATCGCCGCGATTCCTGCGATCAGCCCGTGATTCAAGCTGCTTACTATTGTCATCTGGCGCGGCATCGACCGGCCGATTCTACATCTCGACCAATGCGCGGCGTCCGCGAATTTCGGCGAAGCCGGTGAATCGATGTGTCACCAGCCGTGAGAAACTCTCACCCGGTGCCGGAGATGAAACTGAATGCGGTGAATGGCTTCAGAGCACTTCGTCCGGCGTCGGCCGGCGGGTGATCTGAAGTGCGCGATGCCCGCGAAGCTTTCCGATTTTTCCGGCGAACTTGTTTCGGCCCTCGACCTGCATGATAAAGTCGCGGCTGACGAGCTTGTCCAGCCGGATGATGTCACCCGGCGAAAGGGAGACGAGGTCTTCGAGCGAGATCTGGGTCTCGCCGAGATACGCCCGAACATCGACGGTCGCAAGGTTCAGATTCCTGGCGACGCACGCCTCGCGCGACTTGTCCTGCCCCTTCTGTCGATAGACCGACCAGCTCTGGGTGCCCAGCTTTCCGATGACCGGCTCGATCACGTTGAACGGAATGCAGATGCTCATCGTCCCCGCGCGGGCGCCGATCTTGATCTCAAATCCGACCACCACCACCACTTCATTCGGCGCGACGATCTGGACCAGGTGCGGATTGCTCTCCGTCCCTGTCACCTCGAATTTGACTTCGAGGAGATCCTGCCAGGCTTCCGCGAGATTCGCGAGCGCCCGGTTGATGATTCGGCTCATCAGCCGATCCTCGATGGCCGTCAGCGGACGTTGCGGAATGAAAATCTCCGCGTTGGTTCCACCAAGCAGACGATCGACAATGGGAAACACAATCAGCGGGCTCAACTCCAGGCAGAGCTGGCCTTCGAGCGGCTCGGCCGAGAGGAGCGTGAAACATGTCGGACTTGGCAGGGAATGGATGAATTCGCTGTAGGTGAGTTGCTCGGTGGTCGACACCCGCGTTTCGACGATGGTTCGAAGGAAGCCTGAGAGTGACGCGCCGAAATTCCGGGCGAACGACTCGTGAATCGTCTGGAGCGCCCGCATCTGGTCCTTGCTGACGCGTTCCGGGCGTTTGAAGTCGTAGAGCTGGACATCGCGAGAGTCATTCCGCCCGATCGGCGTCGGCGGGTGGTCGGGCTCGATGTCCACCTCGCCCTCGCTGACCGCGTTGAGCAGCGCATCGACTTCGCTCTGGTCGAGAATATCAGTCATGGATCCCTGACGTAAAGCCCAGCAAGCGCAATAGTTGCGCATAACAAAGGCGGAGAATGCAATCTTATCGGACAACCCGGTGCAGCCGCTTGAACCTCATGGGCTTCTCGGGACAGCCGCCAAAATAATAAGGTGTTCAACCACAATACCCCTTCGGCTGCGGGAACCGCCGACTCCGGCGACGCCGACGAGCCGATCGAAAATCAGTCAGGTCGATGAGACCCTGTGTGGAGAGCGGTCATGAATCATTATGAAGGTGGTACTACCGTCGTTCAGAAGCGAATGTCATTCATCTCGGTCACCGTGATGTGCGTTTCGGGCGTCCTTATTACCGTCATCGCCTGCGCGAGCGGGCTGGCGATCTACGGACTCCGAATCGTCGATCGAAAAACTGACTCGGCTTTCGGGCTGATTCACGAGGCCGTGCGGCAGCTTCCGGAGCTTCAGAAATCGCTCCCCCCAGCCCTGGCGGACGCGATCAACGACGAACGGCGACCGGACTATATCGAACAGCTTGATGTGAATGTCCGCATCATGAAGACCGATTCGCGAGGGCTCGGACAGGCTGTCGTCGAGGTCGTCAACAAGGGCGATGAAGTCGTCTCCCTGCTGAGCCTTCGGGTTCTGGGGATGAATGAGGACGGCGATCCGATCGTCGAGGAAAACTCATGGGCGGCGACGCCCCTGCAGATGGATCGAGACTGGCGCGGACCGATCATGCCCAACGAGACCCGTCGATTTCCGGTGCGATTCTACTGTCGGGAAAAGCTCGACAGTGCGAAGTACGAAATCACCGAGGTTCGGGTCTGGCGCGGCCCGGACAAGCCGGAAACCCTCGCCAAGGCGATCTGAATCGGGTCAATCGCCCCGAATACTTGACCGACTCGAAAGGCCTCACTAGGCTTCCTGACGGCTAACGCATACGGGCTCCCGACCGTGAAACGGTCGATTGGAGCCCGTTTGAGTTTTCGGTGAATGACTGGTTCCCCTATGACGCCCGGGCGAGCACAACTGACGCAACCTCATCTGGAAAAAGCCTTTACGAGAATGGAGTTGGTCGCCGTCCTCTGGGTGATGGCCCTTGCAGGGTATGTCTGCATTCCAATCCTGCTCGCCAATCGGGCCGAGGCTTCCAAGCAGGCGTGCCTCGCGAATCTTTCAGAGATCGGATCGGCCCTTGCCAAGTACATGAACGACCACGACGAACGCTGGCCATTCGCGGCAAAGCTGAGATCATTCGACCTGAGACCGGCCGGCGAGCGGTGGCCGACGCTGCCGACCGCCCTCGCGAAGTATCTGCCGGAGGATTCGTCGGTGTGGGAGTGCCCGTCTGATGTTCGACGATTGTCGCCGGACGATCCGTTGTCGAAGGCCAATCCGGATGCGAAGAGCTATTACGCCGCCGAAGGACTGAGCTACGAATGGTGGTGGGGAGAGGCGCGCGGCGGCATTCGGATCGGCGCCGAGTCGATCTCGGATGCCAAGGGATTCGGCTACGGCCGGCCGGACCAGCGCGTTCTGTCAGACTTCGAGCCGTTTCACCGGTTGAACAAGGGCGTTGTGATCAACACACTGTTCGCTGATTTTCAGGCAAGGTCCGTCAAGGGCATCGCCCGCTGATCGGCGTTGAGCATTGAAATGACATTGCGGCCGCCCTGGGCGCGCCGCGGAAACGCAGGGACCGATGACGTCGGAAGAAGTGAAGACAACGGTAAAAACACATCGCAAGTCGGCGTTCCTGGGCGTGGCGGTGGGAGTCGTCTTGGTCGGCGGTTACTTCGCCGCCGAGTTGATGCTGACGCCGGCCGAACCGGAAGTTCAAACGGCGCCGGTCGGCGACGTGGTCGCCTACGTCATCGATTCACGCGGCCTGGAGAAACTGTCTGACATCGAACAGACGCGGCTTCTGGATCGATGGAAGGAGCGCATCATCCGCGACGAGGCGTACAAGTCATCGCTGAAGGATTCGCTTCTGTCTCTTCCGGATGCCGATCGTAAGGCGTTCACCGACGCGATCTTCAAGCAATTGAAGCGGACTTTCATCAACGACGCCCTTCAGTTCTCGCAACTGGCGTCGGGGGCGGCGCAGAGCGAATTCTGCCGAAAGCGGGTCGAGATACTCGATGCCGAACGGGCGTTTCTCACGGATCTCGCGGGTGTGTTCAAGGGCGACTTCCCGGGGCCGGACAAGTTCCAGGAATGGATCATCAGCCACACCAGCGCGGCCGAACGGCAACTCGGAGAGCCCTACATCGACGCGCTCAAACGCGTCCGAACCCAGATCAAGAAAGAGGAACGTGCCAAGCCATCGGCACAGGGGTGAGTCGCCCGGTTACTGAGGATCGCAGCACGGCTGCGTCGTCGGTCCGCACACGGGTTTGTTGCACTGCACGTCATTTCCGCGATAGAAACCGCCGGCCTTTGAGCACTCCACCGGAGAAAGGTGCTCGCAGCCGCTGCCGAAGCAGCATGCGCCCGCCGGCGCGGAACAATCGAACTGATCGCATCCCGACTCATCGCCGCGATAAATTCCGCCCAGGTTCCAGCAGTCATTTATCGTGAAGATGAAGCAGGCGGAGTCCACGCAGCAGGCGCCCGACGCAATCGCCGGATAGCAGATTCCAGACGTGCAAAGAGTGCCGTCACCGAGATAGACGCCCTTGAACTGGTTGCAATCGGCGCTGGTGAGACTTGAGCAGTCATTCGGGCCGAAGCAGCAGGCGCCGGTCTGCGCGCCGAAACACGTGCCCTCGTCGCAGGTCGAACCATCGCCCTGATACTGGCCCTGGGATTCGAGACAATTCGTGAGCGTGTCGATGAAACACTCCGGGCCGACGCAGCAGGCGCCCATGGGCGCCGGGCACTGCGCGCTCTTGCAGGTTTCGTTGTCGCCCTGGTAGGCGCCGCCGAGCAGGCCGCACTCCGCGGCCGTCTTCACGCCGCATGTTCCGTCGGGAAAGCAGCAGGCGCCGGTCGGCGTGATGCAGGGATTCGGTGAACAGCTCGTGCCGATTCCCTGGTACTCACCCAGAAGAATGAACTCGCATTCACCGCGGGAGGTTACTGCGCACTCTTCGTTGCCGTAGCAGCAGGCGCCGGGCGTCGGATCGCAGAGTTTCAGATCGCAGGGCACGCCCTGGCCGATGAAGGTGCCCCCGAAGAAGAGGCAGGTCGATTCGACGTACTGGGCGCAGAACTGTCCGGAGAAGCAGCACGCGCCCGGTTCCGGCGGAACACACTGAATGGTGAGGCAGTCCGTGGAATCGCCGCGGTACTCCCCGTTCAATTCGACGATGCATTCGAACATCGTCACCACGAGACACTGCAATTGATTGAAGCAGCACGCCCCCATCGCGAACCCGCACGGATTCGTGTCGCACGAGGT
>CALLKH010000091.1 GCA_938008425.1 uncultured Planctomycetaceae bacterium
CTCAACAATAAGAAGGCGGCGCTGACCGCGCTTCAGCAGGAACAGACTTTTCGAAAGATGGAGGCCGAGGAGCGCAAATCGCTCTATGGCGAGCTGAAGGAGGCCTCCGAGAGCGACATTCTCGACGAGATTCGACTCAGCCGGATTCCCACCGACGTTCAGAACGATCCGATGTGGATCCGCCACCAGGAGGAGTACGTCTCGTCGAAGAAGCGACTTGAACTGGCCCGCAGCCAGTTCGGCGAATCTCATCCCGCCCTCCAGTCGGCGATCGCGGATGTCGAACAGGCGAAGCGGATGCTCCGCCTGACCGAGCAGCGACTGGGGCTCGAGCCGATGACCTCCGCGGCGAATCCCGAATACGCCATGAAACGCGGCCAGGAACTCGGCAAGTCCATCGAGGAGCTTCAGACCCAGGTGGCGGAGGCCGACGCGCTCGCCCAGGAACTGGCGAAAACGGATGAACTGTACAGCGAACAGAAGCTGATGCGCAAGGACCTGATGGACCGGCTGAACGCGCTCGACACGGAGAGCAACGCACCGGCCCGAGTGAATATTCAATCGGCAGGCCTCGTGAAGCTTCAGCCTTCGCGCGATCGACGCCTCATTTTCAGTGCCTGTGCACTCGTTGCAGCGGTGATGGGTGCGATCGGCATCGGATACATTCGCGGCCGGACGGACCCGAAGATCCACGAATTCGCGGACATCTCGACCGAGATGCCGGTGGATGCGCCGTTCCTCGGCCAGCTGCCGCGTGCCAGAAACATTCTTGAACAGGGAGACGACTCGCTCATCGGCCAGGCGGTCAACGAGAATATCCGCATCATTCGCACGATGCTGCTTCAGCGCCTCGGCGGCAAGGGCGGCGCGGTGGCGATCACGAGCCCCGCGGCGAACACCGGCAAAACGACCGTGTCGATCCTGCTGGCCCGAAGCCTCGCGGCCATGGGCAAGCGCGTGTTGCTCGTTGACGTAGACATGATGCACCCGTCGGTCTCGGCACACTACGGCATGATGAACGGCCAGGGGCTGCGCGGGCTGCTCAAGAACAAGGCGTCAAACACTGAAGCGATACGCCAGTCCGACACGCCCGGTCTCGACATCCTTCCGATTGGCGCTCGTAACGGCACGCGGGACAACGACGTGCTGGCGCAGGGCGGATTCACCGCGGCAATCCAGCAGTGGAAGAGCGAATACGACGTCGTGCTGCTCGACAGTCCGCCGGTGTTGTCGATGGCCGATGCGAGAATCACGGCCGCCAGCGCCGACGGCGCGGTGATGGTGCTTCGCGCTTCGAATTCGCGACGGGAAGACGCCGTGGAGGCGTACGCGGGTTTGAGCGCGACCGGCGCGCGGCTGCTCGGTACGCTTCTAGTCGGTGTCAGCAGCGGCTCTGCGTATTATCCGTACTACTACCACCAGCGCGAGATGCAGGGTACCGAACTTCTGGCATAGCGATATCAGGGGGAAACTCGCGATGCTTCTCGTTACGATCATTCCGGACTGTCCCGCGCGGATTTCCGGCGAAGACTCAGCGGAGTCCGTTCTTTCCCTGCCGCTTGGGACCGGAACGGTACTCGATCATCTCTGCGCGGAGGCGGCGCGGGTCGGCAGCACCGATGTGTGGATCATTCAGGACTCCCGCTCAACTTTGAGCCCCGATACTGTAGATTCCGGCTCGCGCGGCGGCGCGATGACCATCCGGTGCATGACGAGGGAGCAGTTGTCGCAACTGGTCGATGCACTGGAGCCCTCCGATCAATTACTCTTTCTCGATCCCCGTCACTGGCCGGCGACCGGCTTCAACCTGGCGGCGCTCAAGCGCGAAGCCTTGAACAATCCCGGCGCCGTTCACGCCGCGGCCATCGGCTCGGATCGAACCGGCGCGTCGGAGCACGTCATCTGCGACGAAGTCGGCCGGGTTTCCCGCATTCGGCGACTGTACAGCGGCGTGACGCAGACCCTTCGCCATCGCGGGGTGGTGATGCATTCGATTCTGCCGGTCGCCGCGTTCCAGGAGATTCAGTTCGAGCGGCTGTCCGATCTGCCGGCGACTCTGGCCGCCGCGGGTATCGTCACGCGCGACCTGCCTGTGGCGACGGATCTGATCGACCTGGCAATCCCTCACCAGTATCTCGCGCTTTGCGAACAGATGACGATCAATGCCGTTCGAGCCGGAACGCCGCACGGATTTTCGCGCCTGGCGAAGGACGTCATCATCGGTCGGGGTGTGCTCATTCATGAGACGGCGCGGATCGTCGGGCCGGCGATCATTCAGTCCGATGTCATGATCGAGGAGGGTGTTTCGCTCATCGGGCCGGCACTGGTCGGCGCCGGCGCAACGCTGCATCGCGGCGCGACCATCGCCCAGTCCGTGATCACAAGAAGCGCGACCATTCAATCCGGGGACACGGTATGCCACAGTGTTGTAACCAGCGAAGCCTTGAGCGCTTCAAGCGAGTCGCTGGACGATGTTGAGTGGTCAAACGATGATCTGGAGAGTCTGTTGGACGTCGATGTTGGCGAGCAGGTGTCTCCTGCGCTCGACGATTTGCCGGCGGATTCAAGGCCGGCGCTCGCCTGCAAGCGCGCCGCCGATATTCTGATTTCGCTCATCGCCCTGCTCTTGAGCCTGCCGATCACGCTGATTTCGGCTGCCCTGATCAAGCTGACTTCCCGCGGCCCGCTGTTCTTCATTCATGAGCGCGAGGGCCTTAACGGGAAGCCGTTCCCTTGTCTCAAGTTTCGCACCATGACGGCGGACGCCCACGAGATGCAGCGTCGCCTTCAAGATCAGAACATGCTCGATGGGCCGCACTTCAAGATCACGAACGACCCGCGCGTCACACGAATCGGCCGCGTCCTTCGTAAGTACAACATCGACGAGCTTCCGCAGCTCCTGAATGTGCTCTGGGGCCACATGAGCCTCGTCGGGCCGCGGCCGTCGCCCTTTCGCGAGAACCAGTATTGCATACCCTGGCGGCGAGCGCGGCTTTCCGTGCGGCCGGGAGTGACGGGCATCTGGCAGATCTGCCGCTCGGGCCGCCACGAGGGCGACTTTCAGCAGTGGATCTATTACGACATGATCTATGTTCGGCGGATGACGCCACTGCTCGATCTTCGCATACTTATGGCGACGGTATATTCGCTGGCCACCGGCGGCGAGATTCCGTTGTCGTGGGTGACCGCGGAGGAACCGGTCCTGATCTCCGACTGCCGCTTTCAAGCGCCGCTTCACGCCGATCAGTTGATCAGTGCCGGCGATCGGATGGATCGAGGCGGTTCGAGGCCCTACCAAACCGCTGACTCGATGAACTGAGGCCAAGCGTGGTCCGCTCACGTTGGCCGTCTCGAATCCACTCATGTGACATCGTCCGGCTCCATCGCGTCCGAATATCTCGTCCTCACGGCGAACCGGCTCGCACATTATCGGATACTTTGCCCTGGGCCGACGCCCCACTCCCTTTTTTCGGCGCTTTCTCGCCAAGTTCCCGTCGTGCATGAACGATGTTAGGACGTTCACTGACTATTGGACCCCAAGGGATTGGGACATGA
>CALLKH010000092.1 GCA_938008425.1 uncultured Planctomycetaceae bacterium
CCAAGACTACCTCGCCTATTTTGGCCTGCGGTGTGTGTCCGCATTCATCTTTCTGCTCCCGATGGGCACGGCGCTGCGGATGATGCGCGGGCTGGGGTCGGTCTGGTTTCACCTGCCTTTCATGATTCCCGAATCGCATGTTCCGGCGTGGCTGGCGGACGCGCGGATCGGGCGCATTCGGCTTTTCGGCTGGCTCGCCGGCTTGTCGCGCGGCGGAAACAAGGCGCTGATCAAGTTTCGCGAACATCGGCGGCGGGCGGAGTTGAATATTCAAACTTCGTTTCCGGAGATGTCACCGGAGCGCGTGTCTGAGGTGGCGCTGGCCAGCATGCAGCACCTGGCGATGCTGGCGGTGGAAGTGCTTCGTACGCCGCGCGAGCTGACGATCTGGACCTGGTCGCGTCATGTCAAACTTCGAAATCTCGATGAAGCGCTGCGACAGCTCCTCGGCAAGCGAGGCTGCATCATGCTCACGGGGCATTACGGCAACTGGGAACTGCTCGGTTATGTGCTCGCAATTCTCGGCTTCGACATCGTCGCGGTCATGCGGCCGTTGGACAATGAGTATATGAATCACTTTCTGCTCGATCGACGCGAGCGAAGCGGTCTCAAGCTGCTGTACAAGAAAGGCGCCACCCGAAGCGCGCCCGATGTGCTCGATTCCGGCGGGGCGCTCTGTTTCATTGCCGATCAGAACGCCGGAAAAAAGGGAATCTTCGTCGATTTCTTCGGCCGCAAGGCGTCCACCTACAAGTCAATCGGCCTGCTCGCGATGGAGTATGACGTTCCAATCATCGTCGGCAGCGCCCGGCGGCTGGGGCCGCGATTCGAATACGAAATGTGCGTCGATCGCATCATCCGGCCGGAGGAATGGAAGGATCGCGAGGAACCTTTGCTCTGGATCACTGCGACGTACACCAAGGCTCTGGAAGATTCGATTCGCGTGGCGCCCGAGCAATATCTCTGGATGCACCGTCGATGGAAGACAAGACCGAAGGACGAGCTGGCCGGCGCGGCGAATGCCGACGCTTCATCCGTCCCCGAGTCCGATGACGACTCTCTGGCGGCCGGATTGCCCGCCTGAGCCGCGATTCCGGCGGACTCCCGGTATTGGGGCTTGCACGACGGTTGCCATCATCGGCCGTGCATCTACAATTCCTGATTGAATCGACATCAACAGAATATCAACCCGGAAGAGTAAGACAGGGGACAAGCAATGGCGGATTCCGTCAAGATCGACATGTTGAAGCAGGCCGTGGAAAAGGATCCCAATGACGAGCTGGGTCAGTTCGCACTGGGCAATGCCTACTTCGAGGCGGGACAGCACGGTGACGCCGGTCCGTGCTTTCAGCGGGTCCTGGCGATCAACAGCCAGAATTCCAAGGCCTACGAAATGCTCGCGAAGACCCAGAAGCTGACGGGCCATGCCGAACTCGCGACACAGACGGCCACCAACGGCTATCGTGTCGCCCATCGGCGCGGCGATGTCATGCCGATGAAGGCGATGGAAACCTTGTTGAAAGAAATGGGCGCGCCCGTTCCGACCGTAGCCGAAAAGACCGCGGGGTCCGCGCCGGCGGCGTCGGTGGGTGGGGGTTCGTTCAGCTGTCGACGGTGCGGGGGCACCGGTCCCCAGTTGACCAAGCAACCCTTCAAGGGCGAACTCGGCCAAACCGTGTATGCCAGCGTTTGCCAGGCCTGCTGGCACGAGTGGGTCGGTCAGGGCACCAAGGTCATCAATGAACTGCGGCTACCGATGTACGATCCCCACGCGCAGGAAATCTATGACAAGCAGATGAAAGAGTTTCTGCTGATCGACTGAGCCTGGTCCAAGTGCCTCGGTTTGGTGATTCTCGCCCGAGATCCACGACGTCGCATAATAAACGTCACACTGGCTCTCCGGCCGTTACTTATGGGAGCGCCGCCCGCTTGAATGCCTCGGCCATCAGACTCGATCTCAGGGATGGCGCCGATCCGGTCGATCAAGGCATGTAATTTGCGGACGGCGAGGCCCGATCGAAATCGATCCAGATCGTACGATTCGATGACGCCTCCGGCTCGTTCCGATCGAAGCGAAGAAAGTTCAGCGGAGAATCGACATGTTTGATCCGGTGCAGAACCTCAACGAACTCCTTAACACGGGCCTGGGCTTCATCGGCTTCATGTTCGAGGTCTTCTTCGGCCCCGTTCTGCTGCTCGTGGTCGGCCCTCTGACCCAGATTTCCGAATATTTCGCCAGCCTGTGACAATACCCGCCCGGGCGCGCCGCCGACTGCGGTCCGGCATGCGCTCGGTCCACCGGCTCACGGCGGTCCGATTGCGGCGTTTCGCGACGCCCGTCTTGCCCTTAGAATGCTCGCCTCTGCCGGCGGCCGTCCACGGCCGCGCAGAAGCCATTGAGGAGCAAGACAGTAGATGGGCATGCTTGGACCGTCGGTTTCCCGCGGAGA
>CALLKH010000093.1 GCA_938008425.1 uncultured Planctomycetaceae bacterium
CCAGACGCTTCCGGTCGGAAGGCGGAGATGGAGCGCGTCGCCGGCGCTCGCGCTCTCTTCGCACGGATCCTCGTCATCCGCTTCATCATCATCCGGATCATCCGATTCGTGCTCGATGTCTGTCAGAAGCGTCGAACCATCCGCCCCGGCCATTGACACCACCACCGCGCTCGTCGCATAGACCACGCCCTTCCCCGAGACGACCACTTCGCCGCTCAAAGCAGGAACAGGGATGAGATCGTTGGGGTTCACCAGGTACATGAACTGCTCATGCTGCATCCAAGGTCTGGAGCTGATGTCGACGGTGAAGTCATCGATCCGGCCGTGCCCGCAAAGGCCGCTCTGAGGAATGATGGAGTGGTACACGTCGACTGTCACCCACACGGCCGGAGACGTCTCCGCCGTGTCCACGAGCCGGACCCCGAACACGGCGGAGCCGTTGGCTTCAGCATGGACCGATGGATCATCACACTCCACCACATGCGTGAGCTCGGCGACGATTGACCCATCGACGCTCTTGATCTCGAAGGCCGATTCAGATCGGCCCAGAATGCCGATCTCGCCAAACTCCTTCTGGACCGACCATCGGCCGCCCGCTTCCTGCGACATCGGCACGGTCACGATCTCGGTCTCGCCGTTCTTCTTCACAACCAGCTGGGTGTAATTCACATCCGGGCTTATCAACTCCAGGCTGGCGCCGCCGGTCTCATCCGCGAGACAGGGCCGAGCGGAACCCGATCCCAGCGCGCATGCAATGACGAGGACGGGGAGCAGTAACCGACGGACGCCATGATGCGTTCGAATTCGGGACTGATCGGCGGCGACGTATCTCGGCCCCTGCCAACGGGCATCCCGCTCAAGGCCATTGCGTGTCGATTGAACAGGAAACGTGCTGGGCATGAATGGGCGCATACTTTCCTCCTCGAAGTGGTCATTTTTCTCAATACCGACTTTCGCGAGTCTGACGCCAATGGAGACATCTGAAAGGATGGCGTGAGGCTCCGGCCCTCCCGAAGTCCACACGCGGCGAATCTTATCAAACCGATTCTTGGCTGTCAAGCGTCTGGCATTCGTCGGAGTTGTTCAACGCGCTGTCGGCCTGCCAGGCCTGCGGCATTTGGATTTGCAGAGTCCGAAATCCATGAACTCACAAGGGTAATGCCACAGCCCTGGCCCTGACAGGACTTGTCTCGCTTAGAATCCATCGACGCCCTACTGAGGCCGCATTGCCGGCTGGAGCGATCCACCGGCGTTGCTTCGAAGTTATTAATAATCGGTAAGTTAGGTGGTACTGGGCACATTGGTCACCCAGTGGCCGTTCGTGGGTGGCCCGGGGTCGGTACTCCGACCCCGGGGGACACGATTTCCTTCTGAACAGTGACACGCCGCTCGAATGTCTGTGCTACCGCCGACGGGCGGAGCGAATGGGTGATGAATCAGGCGCGGCGCAACTCAGCGACGCTTCACACCCGGAGTTCGACAGGCAGACGGCCGGCGCGGAGGTCGGCGCCGCCGAGGCGCGAGCGGAGTTCGAGGAGGTACACACCGGACGGCAGGTCGGCGGGGATCTGAAGGTGAATCTCGGTCAGGCTGTCGGCATTCGCATGGGGCGGACCGGCCGGTGAGGCTTCGGCGGCCGGTGCGACCGGTGCAACTTCAGCTGTCGGACTAATGTTCTGCGAGCCGTCAGCGGGCGAGCCATCGACAGGCGAGCCATCGACGGGCGAACCGTTGGCTGCCGAGTCTTCGGCACCTGACGCCCCCTCCCTCAAATCCTCGCCCGGGCCACCCCCGCGCGGCAGTTTGAATTCCGCCCCGTCGATCGCGTCGATCACGAACACGCCTTCATCCCCGGCCGCCGGATCGAACGCGAGATCAAACCCGCGCAGGCGGGCCGCGCCGCCCGGTGAGAGCCGCTCGTTGGTCGTGCCGGTTCGCTCATCATGAAACACCAGCGGCTGCGGCACGAGGTCGCGGGGATCGACCGGCACATAGACGTAGCCCGCCTCGATCGCCCGCAGCACCGGGCCCGGCCGTCGCTCGACCTTGAAGGTGCCGCCGATGTCGGGCGTCGTGGGCACATACTCATAGATGCCGACGAAGTCCCCCGCCGTCCCGCGCATGGCCGACTCGATCGCCGCCGCCATCTGATCCTCCAGCTGCCGCCGCATCGCGGTGCGCGATCGCAGGCCGCTGGCCGGGAGCATCATCTCGACGAGGGCATCCATGTCGATCTCCCCGAATGCCACGGGCGGGGCATTGGCAGCCCGTGCCCGCTCGTCGGGGGTGAGGGAGTCGATTCGTCGCAGCTGGTAGCGGGGCATGGGGAAGGGTCCAAGGGGTCAAGGGGCCGAGGGGCCAAGGGGCCGAGGGGCCTAGTGGAGAATGCAAAATGAAAAATGTAAAGTGAAAAAAGGGGGATGAGGGAGCCCGGCGCGATGGAGAGCCGGGCGATCCACCCTTCTACACCTGGCCCCCCTAACCCAGGACCCTCGACCCCTCCCTCCCATTTTTTCATTTTTCATTTTGCCCTTTTCATTCCTCCTAACCCCCTCGGCCCCTTCCCCGCTCGCTCGAGCGCCCTCACGCACTGATCGTCGCGCTGGCCATTTCGCTCCACGGGCCCTTTTCGCCGCGGGAGTTGACCCAGCGGACCCAGTAGTAGGCGATCTGGCCGCCCTGGCTGCCGACGAAGTTGGCGGTAAACGGCGTTCGCGTCGAGAGGCCGAGGAAGGAGAGTTCGCTCGCATCGACCGGGGGCTGGCCGCCGACCTTGGCCCAGATTTCCGCGCCGAGGACGCCGGCGGGCTTGGCCTTGCGGGTGGGCGTGGTCTCGTCCATGAAGTGGACCCCCTGGCGGAGTCGCTGCGAGCAGGTGATCGACAGGACCGGCCGCGAGGTCGGCGGGCCGGAGGGTGTAGGGTCGGTGTCGGGGATGGTGATGCCGAGGCCGGCGCGCTGGGCATCGGTGATGGTCGGGCTGGCCTGGAGCCGGCGGACGAGGGCGCGGATGAGGGTTTCGTAGCCGGCGCGGGCCCCGTTCTTGGTGGCGGTGGCGCCCTGTGCCGCCTGCGTGGCAGCGACGTGGGCCGGGTAGTCGGTGTCCCAGGCGGTCTGGGCGGTTTCGACCGGGGTGAGATCGGCCGCGGTGAGCCCGAGGGCCGCCATGTTGTCGGCGGCGTAGGTGACGAAGTTTTCCTGCCAGGAATTGAATTCCGGATCGGCAGCCGGGATGTAGTCAGCCATGTGGATTCTCCTGATTAGATGTGTTTGGACAACGGGCGGGCGCGATTCCCCGCGTGCCACCGCCCCGCCCACTGAAGCGGCCGCACGCCACGAATTTCGATTGGCCCATCGATCGGCCGGGCCCGGGGAGGAGTTTAGGGAATTTTCCTAAATTTGTGCCGTGGTGCCGTCAGTGTGACGTAAGTCGCGGGCTTGGCATTGGTTAGGAGGGAGATTAGGGGCCAAGGGGTCAAGGGGCCGAGGGGCCAAGGACCCAAGGGGTCGAGTGTTGTCCGGGCCGGGGCCCGGCACTCTTTCGCCTGCTCACCTGCTCCCCTGCTCTACCCCCCGGCGCAGCCAGGGTGTGAATTGTGCGGGGCTTCGGCTGCCGCCCTGCCGCGCCGGGGGCATCGGGGCGCTTGGTTGGCGGGCCGGGAATGGGTAGAATCCCGGTTTAACGGGACTGTTCGGATAGGGCCGGGGGGATTTCGCCCTACGACATTGAATCTCGCGGGCTGTTCGCGACTCGGCGCGTCCGAATCGGCGGCAGCGTCACGCATCGGCCGCCCGGCCGTCAGCCGGAACGGTTTAAAGACGGGCGGCATACGGAAAGGGATCTGGCAGGGAATCGGATGGCCAAACGCTCCACACAGAAAAACGGCGGCTCGACCGGTAACGGCGACTTTAAGGCGACACTCTGGAAGGCGGCCGACGCCCTCCGCTCGAACATGGACGCCGCCGAGTACAAGCACGTCGTCCTCGGGCTGATCTTCCTCAAGTACATCTCGGACGCCTTTGAGGACCACCACGCCCGGCTCGAGGCGGACAAGAAGAGCGGGGCCGACCCCGAGGACCCGGACGAGTACCGCGCCATCAACATCTTTTGGGTTCCCCCGGAGGCCCGCTGGACCTACCTGCGCGGCCGCGGCGTCGATCCAAAGATCGGCAAGATCATCGACGACGCCATGCTGGCCATCGAGCGGGACAACGCCTCGCTCAAGGGCGTGCTGCCAAAGGACTACGCCCACCCGCGCCTCGACAAGCAGCGCCTCGGCCAGCTCATCAAGCTCATCAGCGACATCGGCCTCGGCGACAAGGCCAGCAAGTCGAAGGACATCCTCGGCCAGGTCTATGAATACTTCCTCGCCCAGTTCGCCAGCGCTGAGGGCAAAAAGGGCGGCCAGTTCTACACGCCCAATTCGGTCGTTCGCCTGCTCGTCGAAATGATCGCCCCGTTCAAGGGCCGGGTGTACGACCCCTGCTGCGGCTCGGGCGGCATGTTCGTTCAGTCGCAGAAGTTCGTTGAGGCGCACCGCACGGGCAACGGCAACGGCGGCAAGGCCAAGGGCGACATCAGCGTCTTCGGACAGGAGTCGAACCACACGACATGGCGGCTGGCGAGAATGAACCTCGCCATTCGCGGCATCGAGGCCAACCTCGGCAAGGAGCACGCCGACAGTTTCCATCGCGACCTGCACCCGGACCTGAAGGCCGACTACATCCTCGCCAATCCGCCGTTCAACGATTCCGACTGGCGCGGCGACCTGCTCAAGAACGATCAGCGGTGGAAGTTTGGCATCCCCCCGGCGGCCAACGCCAACTACGCCTGGGTCCAGCACTTCATTTATCACCTCGCCCCGACCGGCATGGCCGGGTTCGTGTTGGCCAACGGCTCGATGTCGTCGAACCAGTCGGGCGAGGGGGAGATTCGCAAGGCCATCATCGAGGCCGATCTGATCGACTGCATGGTGGCGCTGCCCGGACAGCTTTTCTTTTCCACGCAGATTCCGGTGTGCCTCTGGTTTGTCGCCCGCGACCGGAAGAACGGCCGCTTCCGCGACCGGCGGGGGCAGGTGCTTTTCATCGACGCCCGGAAGATGGGCGTGCTGACGGACCGGGTCCATCGCGACCTGACGGACGAGGAGGTTCGCAGGATCGCCGACACCTACCACGCCTGGCGCGGGGACAAGTCTCCCTCGCCATCGAAGGGAGAGGGCCGGGGTGAGGGTGAGCGGAAATACGAGGACGTTCCGGGCTACTGCAAGAGCGCCACGCTGGACGACATCCGGGCGCACAAGCACGTGCTGACACCCGGTCGCTACGTCGGTGCGGCGGAGGTGGAAGATGACGGCGAGCCGTTTGAAGAGAAGATGACGCGGCTGGTCGGGGAGTTTCGCGAGCAGACGAAGGAGGCCGCCAAGCTGGACAAGTTGATCTGGAGCAATTTGGAGGAAATCGGGTATGGCAAAGACTAAGGCCGCCGTGATCGTCCGAAGCAACGAGGAGATCAGGAAACTGGTCCTAGGCTACTTCTATGAGCGAAACAAGAACGCCACAAGCGCACGCGGGAAAAAGGGCTCGGCGGTCAAGATCAGTGATGTAAAGAAGGAACTCAAGGCTGCCCACGCGCTGACACAGCAAGAAGTCCAAAGCAACCTGACCTACCTGATCAGTCAAGGCTGGGTTGAGGAGGACGTCATTGAGAAGTCGTTTACTGCACCGGGCGGGACGGTTATCCCGTCGTCAACCAGCTATTACAAGATCACAGCTGCCGGGATCGACAAGATCGAGGGACCGGGAGAGTTTACGATGGATAAGTTCCGTGGAATCAAGATTGAAGCAACAGGTCAAAATATCATAACGCTCGGAGACGGCAATCAAATCAACGCTCAGTTCAGCGAACTGGGTAGAGCGCTCGTCGAACTTCGTGAGTCGGTTACTACGTCGCAAGCTGATGAAGGCACGAAGCTGGGTCTAGTCGCTGATATTGACACCATACAAACCCAGCTGGCGAAGCCTGTCCCGAACAAAGGAATCATTCGAGCCGCCTGGGAGACCGTGCAGACGGCCGGATCGATCGACGGCTGCGTAAGCTTTCTTGCGAGGGTCGGCAGTCTGATCGCTCCATTCTTTCAATGACCGAAGGAGAACGGTTGTTCGATGAGAACGCAGGCCGAAAACGGTACCATTCCTCTCCGCGATCTATGCGAGGAAATCGTGGACTGTCCTCACTCGACACCTGTATGGACAGATACGGGTGTAATCGTACTGCGCAACCAGAATATCAGGAACGGGCGGCTTGATTTGAGCGCTCCGAGCTTCACTGACGAGGAGCATTATCGCCAGAGGATACGGCGCGCCGAGCCGCGGGCCGGTGACCTGGTTATCACGCGCGAGGCACCGATGGGTGAAGTGTGTGAGATACCCGAAGGCCTCCGTTGCTGCCTGGGGCAGCGTATGGTTCTGCTGCGGCCTCACAAGGAGAAGTGCAACGGCCGCTTCCTGCTCTACGCACTTCAGTCGCCGACTGTACGGCACGAGATTTTCGTAAATGAGGGCACCGGCTCAACTGTAAGCAATCTGCGAATTCCGCTCCTAGAGGCGCTTGCGATTCCGAATGTACAACGCAGAGAGCAAGAGGCCATCGCCGGCATCCTCGGCGCGTTGGACGACAAGATCGAATTGAACCGGCGGATGAGCCGGACGCTGGAGGGGATGGCGCGGGCGATTTTCAAGAGCTGGTTCGTGGACTTCGACCCCGTCCGCGCCAAGGCGGCCGTCCGCCGCGAA
>CALLKH010000094.1 GCA_938008425.1 uncultured Planctomycetaceae bacterium
GATGACGCCGTCTTTCGCATAGTGCGTCTTCATCAGGCCGCCGACGCGAAGGTCGATCTGGGCGTGCGACACCATCCACGACTCCATGCCTTCCTTCGTCGTAAACGCCTGCCAGACCTTCTCGCGCGGCGCCGATACTTCGCACATCATGTCGAGCCGGTCGCCCTCCGCCTGTATTTCCACCGGGAACGCCAGTGCCGAATAGATCCACTCGAGAAAAACCGGATTGTTCTTCAGGAAGTAATTGAACGCGTTGTCCCACTCCTCACCCTCCTGCCAACCCACGACGACGAGCCGAAGCCGCGTCCGATGCTCACCGAGCGGCTCGAGCTCATAACTGCCCCAAGTGCCGGCCTTGCGCACGTTTGGAAACTCCGGCGGCGCGCTCCCGCTGGTCGAGAGCATCTCATAGGGCAGATAGGTGAGCATGGTGTTCGGCGCGCCGGGCCAGAACGTGTAGGCGCCGCCGGGCTTGAGTTTCACGCTGGGCGTCTTCGCGCCCAGTCGCTCCATTCCGGCGGACGTCGCAAGGATGTCCCACACCTCACGAGCCGGCGCCGGGATCACCATCTCGAAGGCCTGATGACGCGGTTCGTTCTCATATGCCGTAATCGTGACATGCCTCTCGGTCCAGCTGCGGCCGGCAGGCTGCTTCGCCTCGCCGGCCGGCTCGCCGGCGGCGGCTTCCCCAGCCACCTTGTCGAAATGTTCCTTTAGCTGTCCAAGCACCATCCCCCAGGCCCGATCGAAGTACTCATATCCCAGATCCCAGTCCTTGCCCCTCTGCCAGCCGAGCTGCGCGAATTTCACCTTCACCCGCCCGCCGCCGAGGCCGGTAAATCGAATGACAACGATCGTCTTCGCCCGGGCCTTTCGAAGGTTCATGACCGAAGGCGGGAAATTCCATTCAAACGAGAGCATCTCCTTTGGAATGTAACTCAGCACACGGCACCCCTCGGACCCGCGAAGCCCACTCTCGTCCGGCTCCGTCATGCCCATGTAGAGTTCGTACGCGCCGCCCAGCTTCAAGTCGATCTTCGAATCCGGCATGAAAAACGCCGCCATGCCCTCGGAGGTCGTCCACGCCCGCCAGACCTCATCCAGCGTCGCCGTGACGGTGACCTCCTTGCGAAGTATCCGCTCGGTGCAGTCTTTCCATTCGAGGAATTCGAATTCACTGGACGCCGCCGGCGTCCTCGGCGCCTCCGACGTCGCGGCCGCGCGATCATCGCCGGTGCCTTCCGCCGACAGCGCCGTCGAGTTCATCGCGACGAAGAAAGCGGTGACGATTGCGATGACTCCAAATGCGCGAGTCGCGCCCGATCGAGAGCCGCCGAGAAACTTCTCGGAGAAAGGATGGAGTGACAAGACGTGACGAGTGCGCGCGTACATGGCGTTCTCCGGTAAAGACCTCTTCTAAGTGCCTAGGGTGAAACATCCGAGGCGACGGACGACTTCGCCGCGCCCGCCGCTATCAGTTGATCGAAGTAGTCGCGCAGATGTGCGATCGACGCCTCGTAGGGCTCGACGCTCCGCTGCGCGCGGGACTGCATCATCCCGCCCTCCATGACCGTCAGAATGAATCTCGAGAGCGTTTCCCGATTGAGATGGCTCGGCAGCCGATCACCGGCCGCGTCGAGGCAGCCCTTGATCGCCTTGCACCAGGCATTGAACAAACCCGAAAGCTTTTCCCGCACTTCGGGGTAGGTGTCGCTGAGTTCCAGCGCGAGATTGCCGATCGGGCAGCCCATGGTGCACTGCGTGAAGATCAGTGCCTGCCGATAGCCCTCCAGGACGGCGAAAATCCGACCCACGGGGTCCGGCGTCGCCTCGAATGCCGGCTGCAAAATCACGGGCTCGAGCAACTCCATGTACCGATCCAGGACGGCCAGCAGGAGCGCCTCCTTGGTCGGGAAGAAGTAGTAGAGACTCCCACTCTTGACCCCGGCCTCGCGGAGAATGGTCGAAACACCCGTCGCGGCATACCCCTGCTCGTGGAAGAGCCGCATGGCCGTTTCGATCAGTCGATCCCGAGTTGATTTGTCGGATTCTGTCATTTGATTGAACGCTCAATACAATTTGATTGATCGATCAACACAATACCGGGTTCAATCCCCCAATGTCAAGGCCTAACTCAGAAATCCTCCCGTCGACGCAAAACAAATTGATGCAATCGCTATCTAGGGCATCAGGAGAACCGAGTTGATCCATCATCGACTCGGCCTCGCGACCGGCACGAAACCCGAACCTCCTCACGCGCCGAAGGATCACACCGCCGGGTGCCGTGAAATCGGCACCATGAGCTCAGTATTCAGGCTCTCGGTACACCAAACGCCGGATTCGGGCCGGGGTGACGGCCGA
>CALLKH010000095.1 GCA_938008425.1 uncultured Planctomycetaceae bacterium
GCCCAGCTGGGGTCGATTCCGATCGAGTTGGACCAGGCGTTTCGTGTGCCGGATCCGACGTCGCGGCAATTGATGACGAGATTCTCGCCCGTCGGCATTCGGCCGGTGACGAAGGCATACTGAAGGTCGGTGAAGGTGACATTCTCGAGGCCGGTGCCGCGGTTGGCGATGGGAACGACCGGCGAATATGCCACCGTGGTGTCATAGACGGTGCCCGCGTTGGGCGCGTCCGTGTTGACGTTCAGGGTGACGGTGTCGCCGGCGTTGTTCTGGCGGCTCAACGGCTTGAGCTTGTTTGAGAAGCCCGTGTCCGATGAGCCGTGCGGATTGTCGCCGTAGCCGGCAAGAGTCGGCTTCCGGTTCCACGCCGCGGTGCCGCCCGGCGTGAGGACGAACCACTTGGTCGGCACGTCCATGTTGGCGATGTCGATCGACGTCGGGCAGACCGGCGTGCCGCTTTCGTTGGTGTCGCCGGCATTGGGCGGATTGCTGTTGTTGATCGGCCGGCCGCAGTTGACGCCGCCGTCGAGAACGCAGGCGACGAATCCCGGGGCATCGAATGCGTCGAGAATGAAATCGCCGTTGATGTCGGCGCGGTTCGTGTCGCAGCCGACGCCGGCGAAGAGGGCGTCTAGAAACCCTTCGATATCCGCGCCGTTGATGATGCCGTTGCAATCCATGTCGGCCGCGTTCAAGGCCGGGAAGCAGCTTGATTCGCAGCCGGAGAGCGGACCGGTCTTCACGCCGGGTCCCGCCCATCGCTTGGCGTTGAGAACACCGAGCTCGGTCGGAATCGCTGAGGGCAGTCGGCCGAGGAGCTGGAAGTCGACGAACTCCGCGAGTCCGTTGCCCGAGCCGACCGAGCGATACTGGACGAGCCACTGGCCGTGCCAGGGCGTGCCGCAGGTGAAGGTGGGGGCGAGCTGGTCGATGCCGTCGGCGAAGGTGTCGCAGTTGGTATCGGCGAAGCCCGCCAGTTCCGAGCCGTTGCAGGGAATCGTGTCGGCGTCGACGTTGATGAAGTCGTTGGTGGCGGCGGGAAACTCGAAGAAGTTGGCGAACAGTGTGGCGCCGGAGATGTTGATCTGGCCGCCGCCGGGGTAATAGAAGACCGGCGGTACGTCGCCGCAGGTGGTGTTGTCGCCGAAGTAGTAACTGTTGATGAGCGCGGCGCAGGCGGCCTGGTCGGCGACGACCTGGCACGACGGCTGGCCGGTGGTGGTGCTGACGCGAAGACACGCGCCGGCGCCGTAGGACTGCCCGGCCGACATCGCGAACGACGCGACGGCGGCGAGGGCCATGCTGATTTTTCTCGTCTTCTGGTTCATGACTACTTATCCTCCGGAAAGCATGGACGTTTTCGTTCTGCTGATTCGATCACATGGACGGTGGCGTTATTTTGTTGTGTCTGCGGCAGGTTTTTTTGCTGATTCAGTCGCACCTCCTTTCCAGAGTGATTGGTTTTTCCCGTTTCAGGGCGCGGGTCCTCGCGGCGCGAACCGTGGGCGCGTTCCCCGGGACCTGGCGTCCCGGGGAACATGGCGCGTGGCGGAATACTCGTGGGGCTATTCGCCGCCCCGATCAGCAGGCGGCGTCGACTGCGGTGTTGAAGTCAGACTTCAGTTCCAGGGCGGCCCGACCTTGTTGTTACCCGTGATGGCGTGGTATCGATTTCCCCACTCGCGGTTCATGAGTGTCGTCAGCACGCCCTTCTTCTCAACGTGGCCATCGGCATAGAGGAAGTTGGCGGCGCCGCCGCTGTAATTGTCGCCGCCGGGATGATGTCGTCCGACGGCGTTCATTTCGGAAACGCCCGGATTGTCGATGAGGCCGACGCCATTCTCGACGGATGCCAGCGCCTGAAGGCCGTAATGCGGGCCGTCGCCGTAGGTGAAGCCGGGGGTGTTCAAGGGCGCGGTGTACTCGCTCGAACCCGAACCGATGTGCCAGAACGGATTGATGGGTCGGTGAGCCTTCATGAGCACGCCGCCGCCCTGATCGACGCCGGCGGCCTTCCAGTTCTTGTTGAATTCGGTGGCGAGGATGGTTTTGCCGAGATCGCCGATGTGTGATTCGTTCACAAGCACATTGACGCGCTGGCCGCCGGAGAGCGTCTGGGTGAATTTGTTTCTCGGGAAGATCGCGGCGTTGCCGGTGTATGCCATGCGGATGGCCTGCCTGTCCTGGAGGGGATTCGGGCCGGTCTGGCCGTTCTGGTCGATCTGGCCGTTCTCCCAACCCTGCATGCCGGGATTGGTTCGCGGATGTCCGCCGTTCGGAATGGTGGGACACTGGAATGATTCCTCCGGCGCCTGACCGCCGCTGTATAGGAAGTAGGACCAGTGGATATAGCCGTAGGGATGGCTGGGGTTCTGATTGTCGGTGCTCCAATCACCGTTTTCATCGGGATAGACATAGCCCGGCGGGAAGACGCCGTTGTTCTCGGTAAGGTATGACGCCATCGCCTGGCCGACGTGATGAAGGTTGGCGGCGCACTTGGTGGCCTGCCCGCTCTGCCGCGCCTTGGAGAGCGCGGGGAGCAGGATACTGATGAGGATCGCGATGATCGAGATGACGACGAGGAGTTCGATGAGGGTGAAGGCGATGTGACGGGGGCTCTTGCTGGGGCGGTCGGTCGGGAAGTGCATGGTGGTCTCCTGTGACTGGGTGATCCGGAATCGAATCGGGACGGGTATTTGAGGGTCGCGCGCTCGGCACTCGCCGAGTCGGTTTTTTTTTGGTGAATCGTGTCACGGGCGGCATCGTCACAGACGGATGTTCAGATTGAGGGCATCGAAGCGCGAAGGGTTAATCAAGATTCGTTAAAGGCCAAACGGCATCCGAAAAATCGCCAGATGTCTCATATTCGACGCGCCGCACTGCCAGAGCGGCGGCATTCTTAACGGCGTCTTCGCGCGATCTTGACTGAGGCGTGGTTGGCTTCCAATGTTGACCGGCGGCTGAGTTCAGCCCGGCGCGGACCGACGGTTGTCGTCGCGGTTTGTTTGCGGTGGTGCGCCGCGGCCGTTCCAGGGAGAGGGTGTGCGTCGAGGCGAAGGGGCATTGATCGGTGAACTCGGACGTTTTTGGCGCCGGCCGATTGTCGTCGCTGCAATCAGAGGATGTTGCCAGGTGTAGAACGGACGGTTCAATGATTGGGCTGAACCGCCGTTTCCGATAATAATGGTGCGGGCGGCCCGCGGGGTTGAGTAAGCGGCCATGGACGGCCGATGATGACGAATCGACCTTGGACGGGGAACTGGCGACCGACTGCAAGTTCCTGTCGCAATTGATGTTGTATGGCCAGCCGCAGCGGGTCGGCACGGGACAAGAATACGCGATGCCCAGCTTTTCATATGTAGCCAGAAACGCGAGCGGCCAGACTGTAAAGGGCGTCCTCGCGGCGGACACACAGCAGCAGGTGCTCCGCTCGCTCGAGGAGCAGTCGCTTTTTCCGACCGAAATCCGCGAGGGCGGGGTTGCATCGGCCGGCGTCAGCGGCAGGAAGAAAAGGGTCCGCGCGACGGCGGTGGCCGTCTTTTATTCGCAGTTCGCCGACCTCCTTCGGGCGGGCGTTCCGGCGCTGCGATCGCTCGACGTGCTCTGCAGGCAGACGTCGAATCCCGTACTAAAGGAAGTGCTGAAGGAAGTTCGCGAAGAGATCGCCAGCGGCCAGACGCTTGCCGACTCCATGGACAAGCACCCCAACGCGTTCACCACGCTGCATGTGGCGATGATTCGCGCGGGTGAGAAGGGCGGCTTCCTTGAAGAGGTGCTGACGCGCATCGCAACGTTCACCGAGAAGCAGAATGAGCTGCGAAACAAGGTGATCGGATCGCTGATTTATCCGGCGATTCTGATGTTCGTCGGCACGGGCATCGTCATCTTTCTATTGGTCGTCGTGGTGCCGAAGGTGCGCGGCTTTCTTCAGGGAGAGCTGCCGATTCTGACGCAATGGGTGTTTGCGGCCTGCGATATCCTCCAGGAGCATGGCCTCGTGATCTTCGGCGTCGCCCTGGCCGTTTTGATTGCGGCGATCGCGGCGTTCCGAAGCGACAAGGGTCGCGATACGTTTGATCGTGCGCAGATGAAGCTCCCGATTCTGGGTGAGATTCTCAAGCTGGTGGCCATCTGCCGATTTTGTCGAATCCTCGGTACGCTGCTTCATAACGGCGTGCCGATTCTGCAATCGTTGAAGATCGCCCGGGACTCGGCCGGCAACAAATTGCTGGTGGCCCTGATCGAGGAATCGACTGAGCAGGTTCGAAAGGGCGCGCCGCTGTCGGGCCCGCTTGGGCGGAGCAAGCTGTTTCCGCTCGACATCGTGGACATGATCGCGGTCGGCGAGGAAAGTAATAATCTCGAGAACGTGCTCATCACGATCGCGGACTCGTACGAGACCCGAACGGCTCGAAAGATCGATCTGGCGGTGCGGTTGTTGGAGCCGCTCATGCTGGTCGGCATGGCTGGGGTCGTGGCGGTGATTGCGATTGCGCTGCTGCTGCCGATCCTGACCATGAGTGCTGGAGCGTAAGGTCAGGTGTTATAGGTATTTACGCGGCTTAGCGAGCCGTATCGGAACTCTGGCGGCATGGACGAAATTGCTGCCGCGCCTCGGCGAGTTCTGGGTATACAGATAGGAAGCACTAGAATATCTTCGCGGTACGCGTGCATGAGAAGCCGCGATTTCGGATTGTTTTGAAGGAGTAAGAGCACCATGTATGCGATTCGCAGGCATTCGGTTCGTCGGGTTCGAAGGGCGTTCACGCTGTTGGAAATCTTGCTGGTCGTTGGACTTCTGGCGTTGCTGGCCGCGTTTGTCGTGCCGACGCTCGTCGGACAGGCCGACAAGGCGAAGGTCGATCTGGCCCGAACGGCCGTCGGCGCCAACAGCCCGCTGTCCAACGCGATTGATCTGTACAAGATCAACTGCGGCACCTGGCCGGAGGAATTGAAGTATCTCTACGAGAAGCCCAGCGATCCGGACGTCGCCAAGAAGTGGGTGCAGGGCATCAAGGATCTGCAAGGCTTGAAGGATCCCTGGGATCGCGACTACCAGTACCGCGGTCCTGGAGAGAAGAACCAGAGCGGCGTCGATCTCTGGAGCCTTGGGCCCGATGGTCTCGACGGAACCGAAGACGACATCACCAACTGGGTGCGCGACTGATCGTCGTTTCGCCGTTTTGAACGTAATTCAGCGTTGAGCCCGCGGAGCGACGAGTCGCCGCGGGCTCGGCTCTGCGCGGCGCGGCGTTTGAGTTCACGCGATGCCGCCGGTGCACGGTGCGAGTTCCGATGGGGGAGACATGGCCATGACACGAAAGTCCGAATTGGAGTCTGGATGCCCGGCGAGTCGGCACACGGCTCTTCGGCGCGGCTTTACGCTTCTTGAAATCGTTGTCGCGCTGGGTGTTCTTTCGCTGCTCATGGCGTTCGCGTGGTCGCTCATTCAGAACCAGATCACGGCTTCGGCGCTGCCGGAGTCGGCCGCTCGCGTGCGGGATTCGCTCTTCATGGCGAGATCCGAAGCGTCCATGAAGAACCGCCGCGTCCGCATTCGTTTCGAGCCCAAGCAGCAGCATCCGCTCATCGAGATCGAGGCTGATCCGATTCGCTATCCGGGTGAGTGGACGGCCGTCGAATCCAGCTGGGCGCGCGATCCGATTCTGCTCGACGATGTTCAGGTTCACACGATTGAGATGGGCCGGCCGTTCTATCTGAAGCTGATTTCGTTCGACGAAACGACGGAAGAGGCCCAGGAAGATTCCGAGGAAGAGGAAGAGCAAAACGACGTCACCGAATTCAGCGCGACGTCGCCGAACGCGCCGTCCGCGGGTGAGACCATCGAGTTGGATGAGAATCGACCGCTGATCGTTTTCGAGGCGGACGGTTCATCGGAGTGGTACACGATCAAGCTGACGCACGTGGGACTCGAAACCGAGCTTCGCGACGAAGACAACCAGCTTTGGGTCATTCTGGATGGTCGAACGGGTCTTGCCAGCGTTCGGGAGAATGTGACCGAGGAACAGCTGGCTGACGAGGAGTTCTACGTCGATCGCAAGAATCTGGAATTCCCGGACGAGGTTGATCCCGACGATCTTCAGTTTCAGATTCAGGATCAGTCCGCCAGTGCCGGCGGCGCCGGCTCTCCGATCGGCGGGAACTTCGGTTCTCCCCCGGGCGGGAACAATGGGCAGAATGGCGGCCAGAATGGTGGAGGGTTGCCCGGTGGGATCCCGGGTGGTCTTCCGGGCGGCATTCCGGATGGCCTCGGCGGCGGAAAGATTCCGACAGACGTCGGCCAGATTCCCGGAATGGGCGGCGGTCGCGGCAACGGACCAGGCGGCCGGGGCGGCGGCAAGGGCCCCGGCGATGGCGGCGTTCGTCCCGGTGATCTCGGGAATAGCGGCCCGGGCGGACAGCGGCCCGAAGGCGGGCGGCGCGGCGGGGATCGACCGGAGAATGGCGGCGATCGGGGCGATCGGAACCCGCATGAGGGCGGAAATCGCGACCCGAACAACAGCAACGGCAATACCAACGGCGATGATCCCGTGAAGGGGAAGGACGGCGACACCGGCGGTAAAGAGGGCTCCGGGTCCAACACCGGAGACAACTCGAACTCGAACATCGATGACGATCTCGGCGATTCGAATCTCACCGAAGAAGAGCGGGAGAACATTCGGAAAGGCCTCGGGGGCGGCAATAACCGCTGATCGGCCGGCAAAAAGCGGCTTTTCGTACCAAGGCCCTCCCTGCGGGCCCATGACCCGGTCACTGCGCCCATTTCGGCTCCGACAGAATCTCAGTACTGGCAAGCCGGCCGTTTCTTGAGTCCGCTGGATTCACAGGAAGAACTTACGCGCCGGCGTTGAGCTCGGCGGGTGATTCGAGTGTTGCCGAATGCTTGTATCTCCTGTCATGGCATAATGTTAATATCAGTATCCGGCGTCCGCTTCTCCGATGCGAAAAGGTCGCGTTCACTGCGACGTTTGCCGTTGAAATGCGTACAAGAAAACGGTTCTCGCAAGGCCCGCCATGGGTCTCAAGCCGAGGGAGCGCTTTCGTGTCGCGATTTGTCGTTCAAAACCAGCGAAGTGGTTCTGTTGTTGCGCCGTTGCAGCCTCGCGGATTCGGTCCGCGCCGCCGGGCGATGGTGCTTCTGGAGGTCGTGGTTTCACTTGGAATCCTGATGGTCACGATCGCCGTCGTCGGGGCGGTGTTTCGCAACGGCCAGCAGACGATCGAACGGTCGGAGGCGCTCAGCCGCGGCATGATCATGGCCGAGCGGCTGATTGCGGAGATCGACACGAACTCGGGCCTGCTGAACCTCGACGAGCGCGAGCAGACGGACTACTTCCGCGAAGGCGAAACGCTGAAGGGCATGTCGTGGAAGATCACGGTGGAGCCGCTCCAGGCGGTGGAGGGTCTGCTTCAGATCGACGTGAGCATTTTCATCGGCGACCCGGAAGACGACGAAGCCCACGAAAACGTGCTGACCACGCGAATCTATCGCGCAATTCCCCGCGGTATCGATCTCGAGAATGACTTCGGCCTCGACGAGGACCAGATCGCCCAGATTTCGGACGCGATTCCGGGCGGCGCGCAACTGATCGACCCGAACAACTTTGATCCCAAGGCGCTGGCCTCGCTTGACATGGACACGCTGATCGAGCTGTTGCCGACGCTGATCGCCGCGTTTGGCAAGAATTTCGCGGGTGGCCAGCTCGACCAGATCATCGCGGCGGTGCAGTCGGGCGATCTGGGGGCGCTTCAGCAGCTTGGTGGACAACTCGGCGGACAGTTCGGCGGTGGCGGCGGCCTTCCGGGCGTCGGCGCGCCGGGTGGTGATGGCAGTGGCGGTGGCGGTGCGCCGCAGGATGGCGCGGGCGGCGGCCCCAGGCCCGGCCGGCGGCAGAGTACGCTCGGCGGCGGCAACCAACAGGGCGGCCGGAACCCCGGCGCCGGCCAGGGCGGCAACGACGGTCAGAATCCGGATGATGACCAGCAGGGCGGTCGCCGCGGCGGCCGTTCGAATCGGGGCGGAGGTCGCGGGTGACACGATCACGGCATGAGCGAACGGTGCCGGCGGGGCGTTGGGCGGGTCGCCGAACGGCCGGCCGTCGCCGCGCGCTGACGCTGCTGGAGCTTCTGCTCGCGCTCGGCCTGATGACGCTGGTGTCTCTGCTGCTCTTCACGTTTTACGATCAGGTGCTTCGAACGCGCGAAGTGGCCAAGAAGGTGGTTTCGTCCGGGTATCTGGCACGAACCGTGGCGCACCAGATTGCGGACGAGATTCGCTCCGCCAATGGGTTCATCCAGGGCAAGCCGGGAATTACCGGCAAGGATCGGATGATTTCGATTCAGACCGTGGTGCTGCCGGACAAGAAGGTTTTCAAGCGGCTGTCGATCGAGGACAAGCCGCCGCCCGCCGAGTGCGACATTCGCGAAGTGTCTTATTACCTCGCCTACGACCAGGACAACGAGGACTACGAGTATTCCGACGGCACGACGGCCATGGCGCCGCTGGGGCTGGTTCGTCGCGAGATTCGAACGCTGAACCAGACGGCGCTGATTGAAAAGGACGAGAAATCGGTTCGGCTCGATCTGGTGTCGCCGGAGCTGAAGTACATCCGCTTCCGCTATTACGACGGGGTGGACTGGGTGGACCGGTGGGACATCGGTCTTCAGCCCGAGGGGAGCCTCGGCAACTCGCTTCCGCAGGCGGTGGAGATCACGGTCGGCTACTCGGAAATTCCGCCGCCCGAGGAAGAGGAGGAGGACGAGGAGCAGGAATCCGAACTGCTTCCGTCGATCCCTGAGCCGTTCTCGCGCGATACCTACTCGATCATGGTCCGCCTGCCGCAGGCGGACACGTTCATGGGTTCCCGGCTGATGCGGGCGCAGAAGATCACGCGTTCGCAGGCGTCATCGGGCTCCGGTTCGAACAGCGGGGGGCGGTGATGGAGCGAACCTTGAACAGATTGCTCATGCGGGGCGAAGCTCGGTTCGCCGCCGATCGACGGCGCGGCATGATGCTGATCGTCGTGCTGGTGATGGTGGTGCTGCTCTCGCTGCTTGCGGCGGGCTATGCGCTGATGGTCAAGGCGCACATGAACGCGGTCACGACGCAGCTTCGACAGTTCAAAATCAGGATGGCGGCCGAATCGGGCGTGCAGTCGGCCATCGTGACGCTGCGTTACACGCGCGGCGACGTCGATTCGTGGTACAGCAATCCCGGGCGTTATCGCGCGTTTCTGGTGCAAGGCCAGGAGGGCGAAGAGGCCCAGGCACGGTACCAGGAGCGCGTGGAGTCGGACACGCGGGCGTTTGATCCGACGGCCGACGAGGCGTTTCGCGTCTCGCTGATCGCGCCGAACTTCGATGATCCGAGCGATGTACGCTACGGCTTCACCGATGAATCGGCGCGGCTCGATCTGAACTCCGCGACCGAGGAGCAGCTTCGACGACTTTTCACCAGTGTGATTCCGGACAGCCCCGATCAGCCGGTGGACATCAATGCGCTGGTGGATGCGGTGATCGATTGGCGCGACGAGGACAGCGCGGCGCGGCCGGCCGGCGCGGAAGCGGAGTATTACGCGACGCTGACGCCGCCGTATAGCGCAAAAAATGCGCCGTTCTCTTCGGTGGAGGAACTCCTGCTTCTCCGCGGGTTCAACGGCTGGGTTCTCTTCGGTGAGGACTACAACCGAAATGGCCTGCTCGATCCCAACGAAGATGACGGCGACGAGTCATTTCCGTCGGACGATGCGAACGGTGTTCTGTTCCGCGGCATCGAGCCGTACCTGACGGTCTGGTCGCAGGAGACGAACAACTCGGGTG
>CALLKH010000096.1 GCA_938008425.1 uncultured Planctomycetaceae bacterium
TCTTGCGACGTGGGCTACATTATTACGCCCCCCTGGGGCTGTAGATGGCCCGACCGACTCACCAGTCGGGTATATAGTGCGTCCAAATGTTCCACCATCGTTCGCCAGTCGAAGGCATGCAGGCATCGTTCACGGCCGAGCCGTCCGCGGGCGAGGCGGCCGGATTCGTCGCCCGCCAGCCGCAGCACGGCTTCGGCGAACGCCTCGACATCACCGAGCGGCGCAAGTTCACCCGTCTCGCCGGGGCGGACAATCTCGGGCGCGCCGTCAATCTCGAAACTGATCGCCGGTTTTTCCATGAGCAGTGCCTGGACGACGGCACGTGGCAGCCCTTCCCACTGAGAGGTGTGGGCGAGCATGTCGAAGCCGCTGAGCACCCGCGGCATCAGAGAAGGGGGCAGCAGGCCGGTCAGTACGACGCGATCGCGCAGTCCCCGACGTTCAAGTTCCGCCTCGTACCGGCCGCGATCGGCCCCGTCACCGACCCAGACGAATTTCAATCGCGGATCGCGTCGCGCAGCCAGCTCGATGACTTCGATCAACTGCTCGTAGCCTTTGTTCACGAACAGCCGTGCAATCGTGCCGACGACGATCTCATCGGGCCTGATTCCCCATTCCGCGCGAACCTCCGCGGCGTCATGCAGCGTCGGATCAAACTGCTCGGTTTCCATTCCGCTGCGCACAGTGAGAAACTGCTCCGGACGACCGACGCCGGCCGCGAGCGATTGCTCACGCATGGCGTCCGCGACGCAAACGATCGCGTGCGAACTCCGGGCGCAGAATCGCTCGGCGAATCGAAAGGCTGACTGAATGATGCCCGACTGGGTGCGGTTGAAGGCCATGCCGTGAATCGTATGAACCACGATGGGCACGCCCGCCTGGTGGGCGGCGACGCGGCCGATGACGCCCGCCTTGCTGGAGTGGGTGTGAACGACGTCGGGCTTCAGTTCTCGGAATCGGCGCTTGAGCACTGACACCGCACGCAAATCCTGCAACGGACTGATCTGTCGGACGAGATCTGCGTATTCCTCGTAGGTGTAGCGGCGCTCTGCGCCCTCGCGGCCGCCGGCGCGCGCCCGTTCGACGAGCGATCCCTCGGGTCCCGTCGTCGGGCCAGCCATGAGAATCACGTCATGCCCGCGCTCGGCGAGGCCTTCGCAGGTGAGAATGGTGTTCTCCTGCGCGCCGCCGATGATGAGCCGGGTGATGACGTGAACGATTTTCATGCGAGCAGGATAGCGGGAATCCGCCGGAGGCCAAACGAGACCGGTACTCAGATCGAGATTCGGCTCAAGGGCAGGGCTCCTCGTCGCCGGAGGACTCGTCGGCGCTTGGTGCCGATGAGAGCGGTTGGGCGTCCACGTTGTACTTCGCCTGGCCGGCGGGGGGCTGGGCGCGCGCGGCGTAATCGAGCAGTTCGGCGGTGGGCTCGGGCAATGACTTCATGTCGTACCGGACCCATTGGAGGCAGAGTCCGCGCGCGGGAGCCGTCGGCCCCGCCTTGTTGCGGTCCTTCAGTTCGAGAATTCGCTTGGCGTCGTCCGGCGTCCACTTGCCGCGGCCGATCTCGCAGAGTGTGCCGACCATGTTGCGCACCTGCTTGTAGAGAAACCCGCCGCCTTCGAATTCGATGCGGATTTCCTGTCCGGCGCGGTGAAGCTCGATGCCGAAGATTTCGCGCACGTTCGACATCCGGTCGTTGCCGGCCGACGCGAACGAGGTGAAATCGTGTTCGCCGACCCAGTGCCGCGCCGCCTCGCGCATCCGCTCGAGGTCCAGCGGCTCCCACACGTGATAGGTGTGATTCTGTGAGAGGCGCTCGACCGGCCGGCCGGGGGCGTTGTGAATGCGGTAGCGGTAGAGCTTGCCGATGGCCGATCGGGTGGCGTGAAAAGTCAGCGGCACCTCGGCGAGATGGATGAGCGTCATGTCCTTGGGCAGGCGCGAGCCGACGCTGCGGAAGATGTTGATCGACGGGACCACCGACGAGGTGTAGAAGTTCGCGACATAGCCCGCGGCGTGGACGCCCGAATCGGTTCTGCTGCATCCCAGGACCGCGACGCGGTGGCGCGTGGTGCGGCGCAGCGCCTGTTCGAGGCACTCCTGCACGGTGCGCATGCCCGGCTGGAACTGCCAGCCGTGGAATTCGGCGCCGTCGTAGGCAAGCGTCAATTTCAGATTACGAAGCATCCGGGCGGAAATGGTAGGGCGGCCTTCGCCAAACGGCAAAGCCCGGGCGGCGGCGTTTGGGCGAAAGAACGGCGCGGCGGCGCGATGGATGATCGCGCCGCCGCCCGAGATTTCGTGATTTCGATTACGACTTCGCCCCAAGGTCCACCGCGAGAAGCTTCCTGCTGTCGCGCAGGTAGAGCGTCTTTTCGACCAGCGTCGGCACCGTCCACGACCGGGCACCGAGCAGCGACACCTTCGCGTGAATCTGGAAGAACTCAGGGCAGCCGGTGGCCAGGCCGAGGTGGCCTTCCTCATCGACGATGATGAATTCGCCGTCGGCGTAGAGCACGTTGGAGGTGGCGAATCCGCGCTCGCGCCAGAGGATGTCGCCGGTGTGGACGTCGATGGCCTGGAAGATGCCCGGCCCGCCGGTCGATGCATAGACCGTGTCGCCGACACGCACGGCGTTCTGGTGGTGAATCTTCACCCGCTTGTTGTGCCACAGTTCCTCGACTTCGGTTTTGTCGTCCTTGCGGGAGAGTTTCAGGCCGCGGCTGCCGCCGGTATCGACCGAGGAGATGAAGATGATGTTGTCGTCGCCGAAGAGCGGCATTGAGATGTTCTGGCCGTAGGAGTTGCCGTGTTCGAATGACCAGTGGAGCTTTCCATCCTCAGGATTGATGGCGATGAGTTCGTGGGCCATGAAGCAGAGAAGCTGCTTCTGGCCGTCGACGTCAATCAGCTTGGGTGTCGCATAGCTGGCATCAAAGTCGAGGCTCTTCCATTTCTCGGCGCCGGTCTTCTTGTCAAACGCGACGACGGCCTGCCCCTTGCCGCCGACGATCATGATGACGGTGTCTTTGTAGATATAGGGGCTGGCGGAGTAGCCGTGATTCAGAAACGTGGCGGGTTCGTAGGCGGTCCACAGGTCCTTGCGCCAGATCTTCTCGCCTGTTTTGGCGTCGAGGCAGTGCATGATGCCCTGGCAGCTCACGGCGTAGATGCGGCCATCGTCGAGGACCGGCGTCGCGCGAGGCGCGGAGTTGAATTCCTTGATGTGCTTCTCATGCGGCTTCGATTCGTAGGCGAAGTCCCACGCGGTCTTGCCGTCTTTCGAACTCATCGCGGCGACATGGTCCTCGTCGCCCTTGCGATACATGGTGTAGAGCCTCTCGCCGCTGCACAGCACCGAGGAATACCCCTCGCCGAGGTCGCGCGACCAGATCACCGGCGGGCCCGATGTCGGCCACTCGTTCGCGAGGCCGCGCACGTTTACCTTGCACTCCTGCTTCGCGCCGCCCCACTGGGTCCACTGGGCCGAGGCTTCGGCGCAGAAGGTCGCCGCCAGTCCGGTCGTCAGGATGGTCATGAGTCGTGTTGATGTCATCGTTCGCCTCCTCTTTCGCGTGTGCCGGCTGATCCTAACCCTTCGCAACCGATCTGACGCTCAAATCCACCGCCATGATTCTCTTTAGATCTCGAATGTACAGCGTGTCGCCGACGAGCGTCGGCGCGCTCCATGCCGTCTTTTGCAGGACCTGTGATTCGCAGAGTATCTCAATCTTCTTGGGCGTCACTTTCGCGAGGTACAGGACACCGTCCTCGTCAAGAATAATCAGCTTTCCGTCGGCCAGCAGGCTGTTGGCCTTGGTGATACCGCGTTTCTTCCATGCGAACTTGCCGGTCTTCACGTTGACCGCGGCGAAGAAGGCCGGGCCGAAATCGCCGCTGGAGGCATAGACGTAGTCGCCGATTCGAATGGCGTTGCCGTGGTGAATCTTCATCTTCTTGTTGAAGAAGAGTTCCTCGGTCGTGTACTTGTCGCCGTCCTTCTTGAGCTGAATCGCCCGGCTGCCGACGCCGTAGGCGGACGAGAAGAAGAAGATGCCGTCGTCGCCGGCGACGGGCGTGCTGATGTTGGCGCCGCCGGCGTGTTCGTGCCGCCACCAGCCCT
>CALLKH010000097.1 GCA_938008425.1 uncultured Planctomycetaceae bacterium
CGCCACGAGCACCAAGAATTCCTCGAGTAACCAATCGAGGTTTGGTTCAAATAGACGATGAGACCTGATTCCGGCTTTCGCTGCACAATCCCGACGAATTGTGGTGATGATGATGTCAACGCCTGTCGTTCTTGACACGAACAGTTGCAGGCCTTCGCACCGCAGATCATCCCAGTTGTCAAGCACAACGAGAAGCCGCTGGCCCATTGACTCAATATGCGACATCAGTTGGACGATCTGCTTCGCCTCGGACTTGGAGTGAGAGACAAATCCTGGGTACATCCGTTGATATGCACCCAGCAACTGTCGCCACGACGGATCATGACGTAGATCTACCCAGAGTACAATATCATAACGTGCCAGACGTACGGCAGCTTGCGCAGATTGCAGCGCGATACTCGATTTGCCCTTGCCGTGGCTTCCACTGAATACCACGACCGATGCAGTCTTGTCACCCAACGTATCCAGGCAGGCCGTGACGATTTCCGACCTCAAAGCCAATAGATTGACACGTGGAAGATTGTCGGCGCAAACGGGTGAATACGCACGAGAGAGGGACAAATCATCAAGCAACAGGAGCCTGGAAACTGTTTGCTTCGTCCAATCACAAAACCGTTCGCGTGCGCGTTGGTGCACCCCGCCGACCTCGACGACATGCTGAATTTTGGACGCGCGAAGCTCCGCCTCGAATTGGATTAGGTCGCTGCGGAATTGTGCGATGTGAGGGTTACGAAAGGCTTGTTCCATCGCCGTCTCAACATGCCCCGACGAGGCCTCTGCGTGAACTTGCTTGAGCTGTTGTCGATAGACTGAAATGTTCGGGTTTGGGATCTCATCGGTGTCAACGAGGATATCAGATATCTGAATCCCAAGGCGCTCCGCGATTAGATTCGGGATGGATGCTTGGTGATTATTTAAGATTCCCCCTGCCTTGAAGATCTTGCGAAGTGTCTTGGGGTCGACTCTGACAGTTCTTGCCAGTGCAGCCCGGTTCAAGCCCTTAATGACCATCACTCGCTCAAGCTTCTCTATGGATATCCGCAACATGAGGCTCCTCCCTCTAAAGCGTCATACGCCACATGCCTTTTCTAATTATACGGTTGTCGACATGGGTTCTCAGCGATGAAGGCCGACGCTTTTTTATAGAAACGAGTCCCCCGACAGCAATCAGATTCCTACCCGCAGAATCCCTATTCCGTCCCCACGCTTTCCGCCCTCCGGTTCTCGATTGTCCCTGCAGACTTGGCTTATAACGGCCCTCCAGAGGCGAGTAACGTCGTTCGATGGGACGAGTCACGACCCGCCCGGAGCGCAACCTCGTGAACCACCAGAACGCTCGCCTCGGTCACCTCAGGGTGAGCGTCAAAGACGAGAATGCGGGAAAACAAGAGTCATGAATCCCTGGAAACAAGGCAAGATCGAAATTTGCCGCAACGCCATCCGATTCGCGTTTTGGGTCGCCCTATCCGTCAACGGCGGGATGGCGGCGATGTTCTCGATCGCCTTCTGCTGGGAGTTTTTTCGGCACGCATGGACGTGGTGCCGGCGCGTTCTGTTTTCATCGGATTGGTAGGCAGGAACCTGGATAGCCCGCAATGAAACCGATTCGTAGCGAAAACCATCGGGAGGTGGGACATGACCCGTGGCAGGGCGACGAAAGAATTCTCGAACTTCGGGAAACCGATCATCGCGTCGGATCGTCCGGCGGTCTGGAATCGGATCACGTCACACACCGCATTGCCTGCGGATGTGGATGCCTCCGTCAGGCGATCGGCTTCTGCGCCATCTGCGGTGCGACCGCGTGCGAAAAATGTTTCGGCTTTTGCGTCAGTTGTCGAAAGCCTCTGTGTCCTCGCCATGGCATTTGTGTTCAGTCCGAAGCCGGCAGGTTGCTTTACTGTCGCACCTGTTGTGAGTCCATCACCCGCCGGGGCCGACTTCGAAGGATCCTTCGTTTTTTTCTGGCGCCGATCGTGCGATTCGAGAATCATGATGACAAACCATAAAGACTCAGAGTTGATCGACGACTTGATCTACGCCGACCGCTGGGGGCTTCTCAATGACCCCGTCGGCTGCGTCGCCCGAGAGGCAGTTGCCTCGGGCGTTGTCGATCCCCTCGTTCGCGAACTCATCGGCGAACCCGTACGGCGACACAAGATCGTCCAGGCCTTCGCCGGCCCCTTTCCCTTGCCCCGGCTTTGCCACGGAAATCTCGTGCTGGGGACCGACGTGAACCGCCGGCCCGTCCGCGTTCCCATTCACTACCTGAACGGACACTCCATCACCATCGGGAACTCCGGCTCCGGCAAAACCACCAGAGGCCATTTTATGACACTACAAGTCGCTCCGAAGGTCCGGGGGGTGTGGCTGTTTGATTTTCGCAAGCGGGAGTTCCGCATTCTCCGTCCACTTCTGGCTCGAATGGGCGTCGGACTCATCATCTTGCCCGCGCGAAAGCTACGAATCAACCCACTTCAGGTGCCCGAGCGCGTCGATCCCGCCGACTGGGCTTCGCGGGCGTCTGATCTGATCGTCATGGTTTTTCAGCTTCCGCCGAGGGCCACACGGCTCTTGCACTCAGCCCTCCACGAACTTTATCGCCGCTTGGGTATTCTTGCCGGCAGCAATCATTTTCCGATCCTGGCCGAATTGCGAGAGGCGGTCGCAACAGATCCCACAGCGAATCCCCAGGCGCGGCAGGCTATTCTCGACGCCCTCGATCCGGTCCTTATGTCGATCGGCGCCGTACTGCAGTATCGAATCGGTTGGACGACCGCGAATCTCGCGTCGCGGCGAATCGTGTTTGAGTTCGCCGGAATTTCAGAGGCAGACAAGAATCTGCTTCTTTGCAGCCTGATCCTGCCAGAGTTCACGCGACGTATCGCCTGCGGCATTTCGAATCCGGCAATGGACCTCTGGATTTGCTGCGACGAAGCCGCTCGCTTGGTGGGCGGCACCGGCGCCCAGGCGATGGCTGACATGATCGGCCTCGTCCGCGGCACCGGCGTGGGACTGGATTTCTCAGTTCAGTCTGCGGATGTCGCGCCGGCGGTACTGAGCAACACGGCCAACAAGTTCATTGGTCGATGTGGCAGCGCCACCGATTACGACACCATCGGAAGCGCGATGGGCCTTTCCGCCGAACAGCGACGCACGCTCGCACTTTCGCTTTCGCCCGGACAGTTCGCGGGGCAGGTCGGAGAGGGGGAGTGGCGTCATCCATTCCTGTTCAAGGTACCCCCGATGAACCTTGAAGACGTTTGCACCGGAACATCGATACCATCATCGGACAGCGGTTCTATCAACACTGACTCGGATGGAATCGATGAGTTGACGGCTCTGCCTACTGTCCTTGCGGGGGGGGCCGTTGATCCGCAATCGCCACCCGTCTCGATTGATCACCCTTTGAGAGTGACTCCCTTTGGAGGCAGTCCCCTTTCGGATGCCGAAATTCGCTATCTCAAGGCCGTCGTCGATCATCCCGGTCAGCCATCCAACGCCTACACACGACTGGCCGGAGTTGGCGCGCAGCGGGCTCAGACCATCCGCAAACACCTGGTCAGCGGTGGTTTTATTCGCGAGCACGCCGTTCAGACCCGAAGTCGGGGTCGTGCCGCCATCGTGCTGGAGCCACTGGATACCGCTATCCGGATGCTCAATGAAAAAGACTCCATGGGAACTGGGGACAAGCCATGAGGGGTGGATTCATTCACAACGACATTCTGATTGCGGAACTCAAGTCCGATTTCTTGGCGCGCGGCATCCGGGTTGGGCTTGAGGTTGCC
>CALLKH010000098.1 GCA_938008425.1 uncultured Planctomycetaceae bacterium
GTACGGGTGCCACGCCCTCCTGGGAACGGTGCCGTACGACCGGCTGGCAGTGTTCGTTCTCATGATGACGGCATCAATGGCAATCGTCTATGCCGTATGGCTGTCACTCGCGGCGGCCTGCTTCTGGCTGGTGCGGGTCGAAAACATCGAGATGATCTTCTGGAACATCTTCGAGGCCGGGCGCTACCCGGTGCAGATTTACCCGCGCTGGGTGCAGTGGGGCCTGACCTATCTTATTCCCATCGCGTTCATCACCACGTTTCCGGCAGCCGGCCTGCTCGGCGACGCGAATACGGGCCTGAAGCCCTGGACGCCGATCGCCGCGATGGTGTTCGCGGCACTGGCCGTCTATCTGTCCGGGCGATTCTGGCGATTTGGACTGAGCCGCTACGCCGGGGCATCGGCCTGATTCCCGCGGAAAACCGGCATTCGCCCACGCTTCAAACGCCGACCGATCCGCTTTTTCTTTGCATGGCGCGAGTCCGTGAAGTATCATGAAACTGTCGTGAGACTGATCTGATCTCGGGCAACAACACCCAGGCGGATCGCCGCCGGACGCCGTGGCGGCGCTTTGAGATGAAGGAGTCGTGAGACCATGCGACTGATGATTCTCGAGAACCAACGGCTGCGCAACAGCATCCGGCTTGAGGGCGGCAAGGTCGCCATCGGGTCGGACGCCACCTGCCAGATTCACCTTCCCGACCCGCGCCTCTGCAAACATCAGGCCGACATTGCCCAGGATGACTCCGGCGACTGGTGGCTCGAAGTCGTCGATGTCACGGTTCCGACCTGCATCAATCGCGCCGTGCAGAAAACGCGTCACAGGCTTCATCACGCCGATGAGATCGAGTGCGGGAATTTCTCCATCCGTTTCTTTGAGGAGTCGGAGCGCTCGCGGGAGGAGCTACAGCACGATCGGATGGTCTCCGTCGCGAAGTCCCATGGCGATTCCCTTCCGCTCGACACGCTCATCTTCAAGGAGGATGAGGCCATGACGGTCTCGCGCGCGCTGCTGGAGCAGCTCACGCAGGTCGCGCTGAGGCTCGGCGAATGCGACACCATCGGCGACACGCTCTCGCCGATTCTGCGCGCGGCGACGACGCATCTCGAAGCACGACGGGCCTGGATCGGCATT
>CALLKH010000099.1 GCA_938008425.1 uncultured Planctomycetaceae bacterium
CCCGTCCACTCTAAGGCCGCCTTCGATGCATAGAATCCATGCGGCGACGAAACAGGAGATTCGCGAATCGAAGCACTTCATTATAGACGGTTTTCCCACGCCTGTCCCACAGGGGGTCTCAGCGGAATCATCGGCGAAATTGGCTCGTCGGGCTTCGGTATCCCCGGACAGCCTGTGGCCGCGAGCCATCTTGCCCACGGGGCGTCCGCTCGCTATTCTCGCCAACGATGACCACCCTCCTCGATGAGAACGGAATCGCGGCGGCGCTCGAACGCATCGCCGGCGAAATTATCGACACCGTGCCGCGAGGAGCGACGGTGGCCATCGTGGGCATTCGCAATCGCGGCGACACGCTTGCGGCCCGGCTTCTGCGGCTCTTGACGGCGCGCGGCCTTCAGAATGTCGCCTTCGGGACCCTTGATATCACCATGTACCGGGACGATCTGGCGGAGATCGGCCCCTCGGCGGTCGTTCGCACAACGGAAATCCCATTTGACGTCGCGGGGACCTATTTGATCCTCGTGGATGACGTGATCTACTCCGGCCGGTCCATTCGGGCGGCACTGGATGCGATTACGGATTTGGGCAGGCCGAAGTCGATTCGCCTGGCGGTTCTGGTGGATCGCGGCGGGCGGGAGCTGCCGATTCAGCCGGATTTTGTCGGCCTGAAGACCCCCGGCGATGATCGGCATGTGACGGTGCTGTTAAAGGAATCCAACGACGTGGATCGCGTGGAGATGGACGGATGAGCGGCGTGAGTCAGCCGGTTCGGGATGCATCGAGCCTCATCGCGTCGGCTCGCGCGACGCAGCGAGAATCCATGGTTTGGCCCCATCGAAATCTGTTGACGCTGGAGAGCCTGACGGCGGACGAGATCAACCTGATTCTCGATACGGCCGAGGCGTTTGAAGATGTTTCCACGCGAAGCGTCAAGAAGGTGCCGGCGCTTCGCGGCCGAGTGGTGGTCAATCTTTTCTTCGAGGATTCGACGCGAACGCGCACGAGTTTCACGCTCGCCGCCCAGCGGCTCAGCGCGGACGTGATCGACTTCACCGCCAAGACGAGTTCGCTCAGCAAGGGCGAAACCCTTCGCGACACGGTGCGAAACATTGAGGCGATGGGCGTCGATCTCATCGTCTGCCGACATGGCGCTGCGGGCGCGACGCACCTCGTCGCGAACAACGTGAAGTGCTGCGTGGTCAATGCGGGCGACGGCCGGCATGAGCATCCGACCCAGGGCCTCCTGGACATCTACACGATGAAACAGGCCAAGGGAAAAATCGCGGGGCTCAAGGTGGCGGTTGTCGGCGATGTGGGCAATTCGCGCGTCGCGCGATCGAATCTGCACGGGCTCTTGAAGCTCGGGGCGGAAGTGACGTTCGTCGGCCCGACCACGATGGTGCCCAAGGCGTTTGAAAAGCTGGGCGCACGGGTTGTCCATGAGTTCGATTCAATCATCGGCGAAGTGGACGTCATCAACATGCTACGCATTCAGACCGAGCGACTCGGTTCCAATGTCTTCCCGAGCCTGCAGGAGTACACGCGGCTGTTCGGTTTGACCAATGAACGCATGCGAAGGGCGAAGCCGGACGTGCTGGTCATGCACCCGGGGCCGATCAATCGCGGCGTGGAGATGGCGGGCGATGTCGCCGACGGCCAGCGCAGCGTGATTTTGCAGCAGGTGACGAACGGTCTGGCCGTGCGGATGGCGGTGATGTTTTTGTGTACGCAGGCGCTGGGGGCGGGGTGAAAGCTGTCGGTATTTGACGTTACAGAGTGCGGTTCCAGATTTCATGGACGCTGAAGATCAAATCTCTCACATCTTGAAACTCCCCGCCGAAGAGCGAATCCGAATTGCACAGGCAATCTGGGATAGCCTCGCTTCGGATGCACATTCACTTGCAGTTTCGGCTGCGCAGCGCGAAGTGATTGAGTCGAGAATCGCTCAGTACGAACGCGATCCAAGCACCGCGCTACCCTGGCAGGATGTGATGAGGAACTTAAGAGGGGCACGATGATGGCATCGGTCGGACTTAGGATTCGCAACGGCCGAGTGATCGATCCTTCCACAGGCCTTGATCAAGTCGCAGATGTCGAACTCTCCGACGGCAAGATCAAGTCCGTGACACCCGCGGGCGGCGGCAAGCCTGCGCCGGCTTTGCCGAATGACATCGACGCCACCGGCATGATCGTCTGCCCCGGCTTAATCGATATTCACGTCCACCTTCGCGAGCCGGGCAACGAGGACGAAGAGACCATCGCCTCCGGCAGCGCGGCCGCCGTGGCGGGGGGCTTTACTTCCATCGCCTGCATGCCGAACACACAGCCGGCGATCGACAACGAGGCGATGGTGGAATTCGTGCTGCGTCAGGCGGCGCGGTGCGGACTCTGCAACGTCTATCCGATCGGTGCGATCACCAAGAGCCGTGCGGGCAAGGAACTCGCGGAAATGGGGCACATGGTTCGCGCCGGGGCGGTCGCATTCACCGACGACGGCTGCGGCGTGGCGAATTCGAACACCATGCTTCGCGCCATGCAGTACGCCAAGATGTTCAATGTGCCGCTGATCCAGCATTGCGAGGACCCCGACCTGGCGGCCGGCGGATGCATGAATGCGGGAGTCACCGCCACGCGCCTCGGGCTGCCCGGCATCACGCCGCTGGCCGAGGAGGTCATGCTTCAGCGCGACATTCTGCTCGCCGAAAGCACCGGCGCGACCTATCATGCCGCCCACATTTCGACGGCCGGGGCGGTGCAGATGATTCGCGACGCCAAGCGACGTGGTGTTCGCGTGACCGCAGAGGTCTGTCCGCACCACCTCCTGCTCACCGAGGAGGCCGTTGAGAATTACGATACGAATTACAAAATGAACCCGCCGCTTCGAACCCGAAAGGATGTCGAAGCGTGCATCGAAGGCGTCGCGGACGGGACGATCGACTGTCTGGTCACTGATCACGCACCCCACGGAGCGGACGAAAAATCGTTCGACTTCCAGACGGCGCCGTTCGGGATCATCGGGATGGAAACCGCGTTGCCGACCCTCGTGCGGGCGCTCATTGAGAGCGATCGCCTGACCTGGCCTCAGTTGATCGAAAAGATGACGGTCGCGCCGGCGCGGCTGCTGTCGCTTCCGGGGGGAACGCTAAAGGTCGGGGCGGCGGCGGATGTGGCGATCATCGACCCTGAATCCGAGTGGGAGATCGAGCCTTCGCGATTCTATTCACGGAGTCGCAACACCCCGTTCGGCCACTGGAAGGTCAGGGGACGCGTCATGCAAACGCTTGTCGGCGGCGTGGTTAAGTACGACCTTCGCGATGGGGTTCGAGCGGTTCATCAACTCGTCTAACGTCTCACTTTCAGCACATCTGGACTCTTGCGAAGAGCGCGTCGCCTGATCAGCGCGCTTCCGGCTTGCAGATTTTGCGCGATGTTGTAGAATATTATCGGGGTCGGTGAAGTCGGGAGACGCATCGCAAGGGCTTGCATCGGGTCTCCGACAGACTTGTTCGACCCTCGCCCGGGTTGGGCGGCTTTCGGCCGCCCAAATCGAGGGGCAAGGAACCGGCCGGCCAAGTGGGCCTGTCGTGTTCTGGCAAATCGTTAAGGAAAAGCCTAATTCGCGGATCTTGGACGGGAGATAAGGGGCTATTTGGGGCGCATGTCGTCCGCCCTGACGTCGCCTTCGGGCTTGGAGGCGGTGCATGGAGTCCAGACGGCAGGAATTCGAGCGGGTTGTCGTTCCCGCATTTACGAGTCCGCCATTCGCCGACGGTGCTCGTCGCCCGCTTTGAGTGAGAGCGAACAGGTAAGGAGACCCTCCATGTCATATCAACTCCCCACTCCCATTCCCCTTGGATCCCCGTATCTTGATACGCCGCCGATGCTGGATCGATGGGGCGTGCTCGGTCGCGATGCCAAAGGCCGCGATCAGCGGATCTATGAACGGAAAAAGGTGGCATGCGACTTGTGGCTTGTAGAAATCGCCTCGAATTACTGCATCCGGTGCAGAACCAGTGACATTTCGGATGCCGGCGTCTTTGCCACTGCGCCGATCGGATTCGGACTTGGCGTCGGACAGCGCTATGAGATTCGGATTGCCTCAACACCGGAGTATTCGAGCACGTCGGCTCGATTGGCGCCGTCGCTCGGATATGGCACCGTGATTCGGCATGAAGTCGACGTGACCGGCAACGATTCGCATCGCGTCGGCCTTGCGATTCGCTTCGATGTGCCGCAATTGATTCCTGTTTGAATGGGACAAAGCGCGGCGACGGGTTCAATCGACAACGTTTCAACCACAAGAATTGAAAAAGCCGGATGACGGACGTCATCCGGCTTTTCTTGTA
>CALLKH010000100.1 GCA_938008425.1 uncultured Planctomycetaceae bacterium
GGCGGCGGGCGCAACCTTCTTGACACTCGCACTCGCTTTGCTGCTGGACTTCTTCTTGGCCATGGCGATTTTTCCTTTCAATCAAACTTCTTGCATCTCGGAGGCTCCGGGCGAATCACATCGCGTCACATCTGGAGCCGCCGGTTGCTTCCCGTGAAACATCACGTTGCGGCGGTAAAATGCCGGAAATCGTCGAGACTTTCAAGCACAACTTTCAAAAAATGCTTAAAAAATAGGGGTCAATGGATTGGGGGCGACCGGCTCCCGTCCCTTCCGCGCTCCACCGCGCGACGCGCCCGCCGACGGACGCAACTCTTCATCGGCAGTTTCCCCCGCGCCGCAACAGCCCGGAATCACCGTAAAAAACGTCGTTTTCGAGCCTCGGCACGCCCGCCGCGCCCCGGTATGATGGCGTTTTTCCGAGTCAGCGCACAGGTCGCCGACCCGTTCACCCTTGCGGTCGATCGCCGGATTCCGGTCCCCGCGAGGGCGAATCACCCCGAAAAACCCGGAGAAAACCATGAAAATGCCCTGGAAATGCATTGCCCCCGTCCTTGTCACCGCCTGCCTGTTCGTTGCGCCGCCCGCCTCCGCCGAGGAGGGCATGTGGCTGCCGAACAAACTGCCCATGCAGGCCCTCAAGGACAAATACGGCTTCGAACCGTCCGCCGAGTGGCTCGCCCGCGTGCGACAGGCGTCGATTCGTTTCGCCAACGGCGGATCTGCCTCCTTCGTCTCGCCCGACGGCCTCATCATGACCAACCACCACGTCGGTTCGGAGGCCGTCCAGGACCTCAGCACCAAGGACGTCGACTACATGACCTCCGGCTTCTACGCGAAGTCCCGCAACGACGAAGTGAAATGTCCCGGCCTGGAGCTGAACGTCCTCGCCCGGATCGATGAGATCACGGATCGGGTCCTGGCCGCGGTGAAGCCCGGCATGCGGCCGGCCGACGCCGAGGACGCCAAGAAGCAGGTCATGGCGGAGATTGAGAAGGCCGCCGAAAAGGAAACGGGGCTCAAGCCCGAGATCGTCACGCTCTACCAGGGCGCCCGATACGACCTCTACCTCTACAAGAAGTACACCGACGTCCGGCTGGTCATGGCCCCGGAAATGGACATCGCCTTCTTCGGCGGCGACGTCGATAACTTCGAGTTCCCACGGTTCGACCTCGACTGCTGCTTCTTCCGGGCCTACGAAAACGACAAGCCGGCCAAGGTCGAGCATTACTTCAAATGGAGCGCGGCCGGCCCCAGGGCCGATGAGCCACTCTTTGTCTCCGGCCACCCCGGTCGCACACAGCGGCTCTACACCATGGACCACCTCCGCTTCCTGCGCGACACCCACATCCCGCTCGTGCTCGCGAGCTACAACCAGCGCGAAGTGGCGCTGATCAATTTCTCGGCGCGCGGCGAGGAGTTCCGCCGCACCGCGCTGGACGACCTCTTCAGCATTCAGAATGGCCGCAAGGCGTACGGCGGCATCATCGCGGGTCTCTTTGACGAATCCCTCATGGCCCGCAAGGCGGCCGAAGAGAAGCAGCTTCGCGATTTCGTCGCCAAGGACGAAGAGCGCGCCAAGAAGTACGGCAAGGCGTGGGACCAGCTCTCGTCGGCGATTCAAAGGGTCACGCCGTACTACAACGCTTATGCCCTCGTCGAAAACCGCCGAACACGGCTCTGCCGGCTCTACGACATCGCCGCCAAGCTCGTGCGAGCCGGCGATGAACGTCGCAAGCCCGACGGCGAGCGGTTCGAAGAGTATCGCGATGCGGCCCTGCCCTCGCTGGAACTCGACCTGTTCACGGAGGCGCCGATCTATGACGATGTTGAGCAGCTTCGCTTCGAAGACGGTCTTATTCGCATGGGGCGAATCCTTGGCGGAGAGCATCCGGTCGTCCGCGAGGCCTTCGGCGGCCGTGACGCTCAGACCCGCGCGGCGTCGATCCTGAACGGCACCCAGCTTCGCGAGATTTCATTCCGACGAAAGCTCTATGAAGGCGGATCGGCGGCCATCGACGAATGCGATGATCCGATGATTCAGTTCGCCCGGATGATGGACAAACACGCCCGGGCGCTCCGCGAGCAGTATGAGGAGGGGTTCCAGAGCGTCGAGAAGCAGGCCTACGCCGCCATCGCCAAGGCCCGGTTCGAGCTTCACGGCGACCGCGTCTATCCCGACGCCACCTTCACGCTTCGATTCTCCTACGGCACCATGAAGGGCTACGAGGAGAAGGGCCAGACAATTCCGCCGATGACGACCATCGGCGGCGCGTTCGAACTGGCCGATGAGCACAAGCACACGCCGCCCTATCGGCTTCCGAAGAGCTGGATGGAGCGCAAGGACAAGCTCGATCTCTCGACGCCGTACAATTTCGTCACGACCCACGACATCATCGGCGGCAACTCGGGCAGCCCGATGATCAACCAGCACGGCGAGATCGTCGGCCTGATTTTTGACGGCAATATCCACGGCCTGGTCTGGGATTTTCAATACGACGACACCCGCGGCCGGGCGGTTTCGGTTCACTCGCGGGCGATCATCGAGGCGCTTCGGAAGGTTTACGACGCCGATGCGCTGGCGGATGAGCTTGAAGGCAAGAGTTGATTTCTGACTCCGATCCGTACCACCCGCGGGACGGCCTTCGGGACCCCTCAGGGGTGAATCGCCGAACAAAGAATGACATGGGGCGGCAGACCGGGTTTCCGGCCGGCCGCCCCTTTTTTTGACGGTTTTCGGATGCCCGTTGACGCCCCTCTGGTCCGTGTGAAAATACACCCAGAGGGGCCGATATGTCGCCGTAAGCCCCGGAAGAGGTGCCAAGCCCATCTTTTCGGCTGCGGGTCTAAGCGCCGAAAGCCGGTTAGACGACATTTCAAGATGAGGATGGGCCCCGCCCGACGGCCATTGCAGGGATTGCGCGATGCAACCCGCGACGGTCGATGCCGTAAAATGTTACGGATAATTGACGACGAGGCCGCCCTCCTCGCATCGGAAGGAATGAACCCCGTGCATTCAAGGCGTACACAACACATGAACGACATCGTCCAGACGGCTTCCGCGCGGCCGCGATTTACCTCGATGCTGCTGATCGGCTGCTTTGCGATCGCGCTCTTCGGCATGTCGGCGCTGCCAACGGCGGCACTGGCCCAGGGAAAGACCGGTGACAAGCCGGCGGAGAAGGCGGCCGAGCCGAGCGGCCCCCCGACGGCCAAGTCGCATCCGAACGACCCGATGCTCTGGGATGTCGAGTCGATGATGGAGGACGCGGTGCAGCAGATCACGCGCCGCTACAACCTCACGCCCAAGCAGGAGGAGTACACCCGCGCGTTTCTGAAGAAGCGGGTCCGCAGTTTCCTCGACCAGTATGAAACCGATGTGCGCGAACTGCTTCAGGAGTCGATTAATATTCGCCTGGGCAAAACGACCGATCCGGGCGCGCTGGCCGATTGGGCGGAGCGGGCCATGCCGATCTATGCCGCGGCCACTCAGGCGATTCTCGACGGGAACAACGAGTGGGGCGTCATTCTCGATGAAAAACAGAAAGAGACGCACGAGAACGATCTGCGCCTGATGAATTCCAACTTCGCGAATGTCAATCGAACGCTGACCGGCTGGGCGGAAGGCAAAGGCAGAATGCCCAACTCGGAGCCGTCGAACAATCAGGGCGTCGGCACGGTGCCGCAGGGCGGCGCGAGGGTCGGCCGGCAGGACATCGAGGATGCCTGGATCGCGTACGTGAATCAGTTCATCAACGTGTACAACCTCGATGAAGCCAAGAAGATTGCCGCGCGGGAGAAGATCCACAAGGAGCAGATCGACAAGGCGAAGCTGATCCGCGAAGCGCGGAAGGACAAGTTCCAGAGCATTGAAAATGACCGGCGGCGACTCGGCGGACTGAAGGGCCCTGAGCGGGCAAAGAAGCGCTCCGAGCTTCTCCGCCGCAAGCGCGAACTCGAGGCGCCCATCTACTCGCTGTTCGTCGACATGAGCCGGCGACTCGACGCCCTGCCCACCAGCAAGCAGCGTGCGGAGGCGACGCCCGAGGCCAAGAAGGCGCTCGAAGCCCTCTACAAAAAACTGTCCGGGGAGGGTCGCAAGTCAAGCGATGACGACGAAAAGGATGACGACAAGGGCGACGTGAAGGATGATCTCGAGGCGACGGAGGTGCCGAAGCCCACGCCCGTCAAGAGCGAACCCCCCGCCTCGCAACCGGCCGAGCCCAAGGGCTTGGCGAGCTCGGCGCCTTCAAGTCCAAGCCGTCGCTGCG
>CALLKH010000101.1 GCA_938008425.1 uncultured Planctomycetaceae bacterium
GAACGGTCTCACGTCTCTTCCATCAACAAAACCATCGCCATTGATGTCCGCTGATCCGATGTAACAGTACGGCAAGTCCAGCGCGTACTGGGCCGGGTCGAGCAGCGCCAGGACGAACGGAGGGATGTCGTCGATATCGAGCGTGCCGCTGCAACCCGGGTCTTCAGTGAACGTGTTGGCGACGTGCAGATCGATAAACTCGCCGTCGCCGAAATCCTGTCCGATCACCTTGATCAGCACATAATCCTCGCCATTCAGTCGATCCGCCTCCAGTTCGGCCTCGAACGCCGGACCGCCGGGCAGAAGATTGACGTCATACGAGATATCCAGCTCGTTGATTTCAAGCACGGCCGGGAAGACGCTGCTGGTGTTGGTGATCTTCAGGAACGCTTCCCCAGCGCCGCCCGGGGCGACGAACGCCGGTATCACAAAATCCTGGCCGGGCGTTAGGAAGGTCGCGGTGTTCGTCGCCGGGTGGGTGTGTTGAATGAGAACCTCCGCGCGAACATCGTTGATATTCTGAATGTGAATCGAGCCGTGCGACTCGAAAGGGCGGATTGTCAGTTGGGTGGTCTCGCCGGGTGCGAGATAGACCTGCACCATGCGACAGAGCAGCAAGTCGACCGATGCGGGACCACTGCCGTCGGGAAGCGTCAGGCGGATCGCGAACTCGCGATCAGGATCTTCGAGTATCGCCATGTGGAACGACGTTGCAGTGTCCTGCGAAGTGGGTATGCCGGGGAAACTGGCGGTTGTGCCCGGCGGCGGCGGCGGGGCGGTCAACGGGAAATCGCAATACTCCGATGAGGCGAGTTGCAGCATGGCCGTCATGTCGGTGCGCATGGCGGCGCCGCTGGGCTCGCCGAGGATGATGCCGAAGTAACGGCCGTCCGGGTGATCGACCGAGCAGACCAGTGTGCTGCCGGCGTTCGGCGTTCCGCCGGGCTTGATTCCGCTGGCGTTGGGGAAGTCGGGGCCCTGGCCGCCGGGCATGATGTAAACGCCGGTGTTCCAGGTCGACATGGCGGAGCCGCCGGTGAGGCACGGTCCCGTGCGGTTGGCGGTGAAGGTGGTTGCACCGACGATCGAGCGAAACAGCGGGTTCTGCATCGCCACGAACGCCAGGATCGCCATATCGTTGGCACTCGCCACGTTCTGGCTGGGCCACGAAGGGTGGTCTCCGCCGCTGGGGTTCTCGTAGAGCGTGGCGGACATGCCGATCTGTGCCGCGCGGGCGTTCATCATGTCGACAAAGTCGAAGAGGTCGGTGCAGGTGGTGTCGAAGCAGTTGCTCCCAGGGTTGACGATGTGATCTGCGATACTGAACGCGGCGTCGTTTCCGCTGGGATACATGAGCCCGCGCAGCAGGTTGCTCAGTGAAATCGTCTCGCCGGGGCAGAGATTCGCGAGCGACCCGCCGATGGTTCCGCCCGTCCAGACGTTGCGATTGCACACGACGGCCGGCACGGTGTAGATGCTGCCGAGCGTCGAGCAGGGATTGCAGCCGGGCTGCACCGCTTCACACGCGAGCAGCAGCGTCATGATCTTGGAGGTGCTCGCCAGCAGGCGCGGCTCGAAGGGCTTCTGCGAAAACGCGATTTCGTCGTCGCAGGTCGTCAGCATGCACGACCGGCTGGTCATGTTCTGCACCTGTTTCCACGGCAGATCGATATAGACTGCGCCGGCGTCGGCGCGCGACGGCGTCTGGTCGCCGGGCTGCGGGTCCCAGTCCTCATTGGGCGCGCCGATGGCAAAGCCCTCGCGCACGCCGCCTCCAAAGGCGCCGGCGGCCAGCGATTCGCCCAGGCGATCACCGGATTCGGAGATTTCGTTCAGGGTCTCCTGCGTCTTGGTCACGGTTGAACCCACAGTCTCAAGCCCCGTCGCGCTTCCCTTGAAGATTCGAATCGCTCCCGCGTCTCCGTTTCTTCCGGGGATGCCCACAGCGAGTTCCTCAAACAGATCGGTGTCATATCGGCCGAAAGCCATCGCGTAGCCGAAATTGTCGCCGGAACTGGAGACCGTCTGCCCGATGCTCTGAGAGCCGGCGGAGGAGATGCCCGCCGCGGAACCGTAGGCGACGTAGAATCGTCCGTTGTCGCCCGCACCCTTGAAGGGAACTCCTACTGCGATGTCATCAAAGTCATCACCGTTCGGATTGCCCGCCGCGAGTGACCAGCCGAACTGATCGTTCGCTTCATTCCCGCCGCCGAATGACACCTGGCTGAAGAGTCCCGCGCCGGCGGGCGCAATCCCGGCCGCCGAGCCGTAGAGCACCTCGACGACGCCGTGACCTGCGACGCCGCTCGTGTTCTTGCCGGGCAGACCCACAGCGAGATCGTCGCGGCTGTCGTTGTTGAAATTGCCCGAGGCGAGCGCCCAGCCGAAGAGCGCGCCCGCCTGCATGCCGTTGATCGTGTCCTCGTCGGTCAGAATGTACGCGCCGGCGGTGGTGATGCCGCTGCTTCCGCCGAAGTAAAACTCGATCGCGCCGGCCTGAACAATGGCCGTGGCGCCGATCTCGATGTCTTCACCGGGAATTCCGACGGCGAGGTCGTCAAAGTTGTCACCGTCGAAATCACCGGCGGCCAATGCGTAGCCGAAGATGTCGCCGGATTCGACCACGCCGGGAGAATTGCCCTGGCTGATCACCAAGCCGACAGGATTGAGGCCGTTCGGACCGCCCAGGACGATGATGACATTGCCCGCGTCATCGAGGCCGGAGATGCTCTCGCCGGGCGAACCGATGGCGAGATCATCGTAATTGTCGTTGTTGAAGTTCCCGACCGCGAGCGAGAAGCCGAATGCATCATTGAGTTCGCTGGTGGCGCCGAGGCTGGCCTGGGTGAGCACCTGGGCGCCGACATGCGTGATGCCGGTCTCGCTGCCGTAGCTGACAATGACGGCGCCCGCGCCGTTCACCCCACTGACGCTGTCATTCGGCGCGCCGACCGCCATGTCGACGAAGCCGTCGCCGTTGAAGTCACCGGCGGCGACGCTGGATCCATGCGTGTCGCCGGCTTCGATGGCCCCGGCACTTTCGAGCCCCTGTCGAACGATGCAGAGATGGGCCGACGTGGCGTGCCACGCGACAAGCGTGCCGGCCAAAGCCAGGGCGAATCCGATTCGGTACCTGTTATGATTAAACATGGCATATCTCCTCTACCGGATGACGCATGAGTCAACGGGGCGGCTACGACGCTGTTTATCCGCCCGCAGGGCAGAACCGACGTGTTCAAGCTGGATGTGCTTCCATCATCCTACGCCGGTCGGGCAGGAGGACGAAGAAAATCTCATGAAAAATCGCCAAATCGGCCGCAAGATGCGGTCCCTCACGCCTGTTTTCCGTCATTCAGGCGAAGGAACGATCGGGCACAGCCGCGAATCGGCGATGTGCGGATCGACTTGATGCTGCACCATTGCGGGTCGCGGCAGTTTACGATTTCTCAGATGGGTCGACGAAATGCCGATGTCATGGCACCCTGATCGCCGCATTTCATCGATCAAATAAAGATGTTGGTCGTCTTTGAATGACGCGAATGGACGGCTCATGATCGGCCTTCTCATGTCTTCAGCGGCGAAATTGATCTCACGGCTTGCGGCTGCGCTGCTTTTCGGTTAGATTGCATCTGACAGATCTTCTGATGCGCGGCCCCGTGGCATCCGGCCGTGCTTCAACTCATCAGGCTCGGTTGACCCCACTCGCCTTTCAATTCGAGCGGCGCTCGCGATCTGTTGTCGGGTCCCACGTGTTCAATTCAAACCGGCGTAACCGCACGCGCGAGAGCGCGAAATACTCGTCACAGACTGGATTCAGGCGGCCGCCACAATCGAGGATTCGTTATGCTGATACCCAAACCGATCAAGAAGTGGATCGCCGTTTTTCGCGGCGACGTTGCACCTGCACTCATTCTCATCTCCGCGATGTGCGGATTCTGGTTTGGCCTGACCCCGGGCTGGTACGGCATTCATGTTCTGCTGCTGATCCTGGCCCTGATCATGAATGTTCACTTCGGGATTTTTCTGATGTTCGCGGCAGTTGGAAAGGCGGTGTCCTTTGCGGCGGCGCCGTTGCTCTATCACGCGGGCGTTTTCGTGCAGGACAATATGGCGCCGTTTCTCGACGCGATTGCGAGCCTGCCCATCATCGGCATCACCGATGTCTCGCGATTCGCTGTCGCCGGCGCGCTTCTGGCCGGACCGGTCATCGGCATGGCACTCGGAATCGTGCTGGCTCGAAGCGTCGTGATGTTTCGTCGCGCGTACCTGCACCTCGACGCGAACTCCGAGGCGTTCAACCGCTGGCGCAGTAAGAAATGGGTTGGCCTCCTGAGCCGGGTTTTCGTCGGAAAAGGAGCGGATCCTCTCGCTGCATTGAAGCGACGGCCGAAGTACATCCGAATGGCGGGCGTGGTGGTCGCCGTACTGGTCCTCGGCGGCGCGGTCGGCGGTGCGGCCATGATTGAGGGCGACATGCTCGTCGATATGACTGAGAAGCAGTTGACCGCGGCCAATGGCGCCGAAGTCAACGTTGAATCGCTCGATCTCGCGATTCTGTCGGGAAGCGTGGCCGTGAAAGGCTTCGCCGCGACCGATCCCGCCACGCCTGCGAACAACATTGTTTCATTCGGCGAATTGACGTCCGAGATCAGCCTCTGGGAGCTGGCGCGCGGGCGAATCGTGATGGACGAGGTCAAGCTGACCAACGTCACGTTCGACAACCCGAGAGAAACCCCGGGAAAGGTCTTGCAGCCGCCGTCGTCCGCCGAAGATGAAGCCGCAGCCGAAGCCGCGAAGCCAGACGTTTCGATTGCAAGCTACGCGGACGTTGAATCGTATTTCACCAAGTCAAAGGAAGCTCGCGCCAAGCTGGAGAAACTTCGCGAGTGGCTTCCGTCGAGCAAGAAGAAAACCATTCAGGTCACGGAGGATGCCGTGCCCGAAACCTACCTTGGTTATCTCGATGCCCGCGCCCGTCGCTCACCGACGCCGCGCCTGCTGATTCGCAGACTGGTGCTGGAGGATGTCGCGCTGCCGGTTGAGGAGTTCGGCAACAGCCGCATCGAGTGCCACAACCTCAGCGACGCACCTTCGGGCCTGAGCGATCCGATCGTGATCGATGTTCGTTCAAATGACAAGAAGGCTTTCGTCAAGTTGACCATGGACTACAGCAAGAACGGGGGCGGCGTGAAGGCCGAGGGACTGCTGGGTGACATCGACCTGGCGGAGTTTCAGAAGAACCTGAGTCCCGACAATCCCGTCCAGTTCAGGAGCGGAACGGCGACCGCGAAGATCGATGGCCGGTTGTCCCGTGAGACCATCGACCTGGGCGTGGGGGTGAATGTGAATGACATGAAGGCCGACGCCGCGGGCGGCAGCCTGGGCGGCCTTGATCCCGAGATTACGTCGGAAGCCATGAAAGTCCTGAACAACGTCGAAACGGCGCTGCGAATCGTCGGTCCGACCGATCGGCCGAAACTGGTCATGGACAGCGACGCATTCGGCGCCTCGATGCGAGATGCATTGGTGGATGCCGGCAAGGCCGAACTGGCCCGGCGGGCGGACGAACTGCTTGCGGGCAGGGTGCCCGGCGGCCTGGCGGGACTCGAGGAGAGCATCAAGGCGCCGTCGGCCGAGGGCGCCGCGGAGGCTTTGAAGGGGCTCGTCCCCGGCAAATCGGGACAAGGCGGCGGCGAAGTGGCCGACGCTGGTGACACGAAGAAGGCAGCCGAGGATGCTCAGAAGCAGGCGAAGGATGCGCTGGGGGGATTGTTCGGCGGAAGAAACGAGGATGATAATGACGAATAAATGTAATGCACGGACCGGACGTTGCTTCAGTCGATTCACGACGATGAGTCTGGGTGGGTTGTTGGTAAGCATGCTTGCCTGCGGCACGGGCTGCGCGTCCATGCAGCCGACGCTCGAGGGTGTGTCTGCGCGGGTCGTGGACATCGACTTTGAACGGGTTGAGCTGGCGATCGACGTCAAGGTGCGGAACAACGCATTCATGGGCATCAACACGCCGGGCGGCCGCTATTCGCTTGATATTGCGAAGAAACCGTTTCTGAAGTCGGACACGGTTCCGCCGGGAGAGTTTCCCGCGGGCGGCGTGGGCGTCATCACGCTGCCGGCCGAGATTCGATACGCGGACCTGTTGCAGTTCTACGAGGCCGTGCGTAATTCGGCGGAGATGGATTTTCACGTCGAGGGCGCCCTGGCATTCGAAGTGGCGGGGCAGCCGATGGAGCTTCCCTTTGCGCACGACGGTAAATTTCCCGTCCTTCGCGTTCCGAAGATCAAGCTCACCAAGGTGGAGAAGCAGGGCTTTTCACTGTCGGGCGCTGAGATCGCGGCCGAAGGTTCGATCACCAATCCGAATGTCTTCGCGCTCGGCGTCTCGGATCTCGGCTACCGGCTCAAGCTCGGCGAGATTGAAGTCGGCCGGGTCGATGTCACCACCGACGAGATGATCGAGGCAGGTGCGTCGGGAATTCTGGCGCTGACCTGCAAGCTCTCCACGTCCGCCGCCGCGCAGGGTCTGATGGGCGGCTCGAAACTTGGCTCAGCGGAACTGCGAGCAAACGGCGCGGTGGTGACACCCTGGGGATCGGTGGAGTTGCCGCGATTTGAGTGACGGTTGTTACCGCAGGTGCGACTCGGATCTGAAACCTCGATTTTCGGAGGATTCGGCAAAGTGTGCAGCTGCCCGCGTCGCGGACAGTCGCCGGACCGGACGCTGAAGAGATCGCACGTTCAGGTACTTTGATTGTCACAGAAACGATCCGATTCGTGCACCACGCCAACAGAATCGACGGTGACAGCGCACGCAGAGCCGACTTGATTGAATCGAAGGATGCGGGTTGAAGCCCGATGCGACGGAAGGAAAAGTGTTC
>CALLKH010000102.1 GCA_938008425.1 uncultured Planctomycetaceae bacterium
GACGCCGCGATATTCATACTTGCCCAGAAGGCTCGCCGGGCTCGCATCATCCTTGGCGTAGCAATACACCGCGATCGGAATGTGAAACTCCTGATCGATGAAGATCTCCGCGACGCGATCGGGATAGCGGCCGCCCTCGGCGGTGTATGGCAGTTGCCGGCGAACCAGCCAGACGGGCCGGCCGTCGAAGTGCGTTTCGCCGCGAAATTCGAGCGAAAGCTCATTTCGCCCCTTGGCTATGTCGCAGTATTTGACGAGAAGATCGAGTGCCCTTCGGAAGCCGAATTCGTCGATCGCACGGCGGGCGGTTCGCTTCGCAAGGGCGCCATGAATCGGCTGCTTGATGCTCTTGATGATCAGATTGAGACCCTTGCCCGGCATGCAGACGGCCTGTTCGCGCAGGTCCGGATCCGATGCGTTCTCATCGACCCACTTGCCCTTGACGTAAATGACCCGCTTGGCGAGCCCCTCGTTGCGCAGCCAGTACATCACGACGCTGTAGGGCTCCGGGCGGAACTTGACTTCAATTTCCTGCTCGGCCGTCAACGCGTCGCCCACCAACTCCTGTTTCACGAAGGTGCAGGAGTAATCGCGTGATTCCCTGACCAGGCGATCGCGCGCGGCGTGAAGCGCACGAAGCGGATCGGTGCGCACAAGTTCCTCGAATCGAGTTTCCACGATTTTGTCGTCCGCCAGAACGATGGGCAGACCGTTGTTGATGATGGGTTCGTAGGAGGTGTTCAGGGCCAGTTCGTAGTAGAAGATCACACCCAACAGAACGACAAAGAGGATCTGCAATCGGCGTCGGGCTTTGCTGGGGGTGAACACGTGCGGCATCGGGCCTGAACAAACCTTTCAGCTTAACCGGGGATTTCGTCCGGCCGGCTATTCATTTCACACTCTTCGTATACGCCGTCGGTTCAAAGTCGGTGCAGCGACTGAAACGCGGGGAATGGCCGGGCCATCCAAGTCTTCATCGGCCGTCCGGCAATAATCGCCTGAGGACCGTTCCGAAAATTGAGCCGCCTCGGACCCAAAACTCTCGGACGTACCGGCAATGGATGATTGCGGCGGGTGGACGGTGCAATCATCTTGGACTGCGCCTCGTACTCCACGCGAACCGTTCCGGTCCAACGCCACGCTCAACCTCCGTGCGGCGAATAGTCCACTTATAGGATAACATTCAAAGGCCGCATGTTCAATAAAATCGTCCGAAAACAGCCGGTTTCAGGCCTCCCCTCCAGCCGCGTAACTCGTGCTGAGCAGGTCAGTAACGCGCGGCGGTCTCGCGCCGATCAGGAATCTCCTCGGTAGAGGCCCTTCTGGAGAATATGCGCCTCAACCGCGGGCGGCGTCAGATTGTGAATTGATCGCCCCGACGCGACCCGCGCCCGAATGTCCGTCGCGCTGATCTCAATGTGCGGCGTCTTCAGGCAATGCGACAACAGCGCAGCCGCGGCCGGATCGCCGACCGCGTCGACGAGCAAGTCCCGCCGGGGCGGAGTCCATCCGGGGCGAACAGCCGTCACGATCTGGACGCGCGTCACAAGTTCGGAAACTCGATACCAAGTGGGAAGCTCCGGAAGCGAATCGCCGCCGATGATCCAGAACAACTCGGCCGTGTTGCCGAACGTCGTGCGATAGGCGTTCACGGTATCGAATGTGTAGCTCGGTCCCTCTCGGCGGGATTCAAGATCGTCCACTTCGAACAGCGAATCTCCGTGCGCGGCAAGTTCAAGCATTCGCACGCGCTCGCGGATTTCCGTCAGATCGTGATTCTTCGGATGCGGCGGACGGGCACATGGAATCAGCACGACCTTGGACAGCGAGAGCTGCTCGGCCACGGCGCGTGCAGAAATGAGATGGCCGAAGTGGACCGGGTCGAAACTTCCGCCGTATAGACCGATTCGAATCATAGTCTGTTCGAACTTTGAATGTGATTCCGTGCGATCAGGGCTGCGGCGCGTCGGACGTGACCGGCACGCCGGATTCCTTCGAAGCGGAACTCGCGGCCTCGGGCTTCCAGTCGATGCGCATTTCCACGTTTTCGGCCGAGAGCGATGTCTCCGCCTGATGGTTCTCCTTGCATGTCACCTCGGATCGGCCGGTGAGAACAAGATAGAAGCCGCGGCCGGGACTCAGCTTGACCTCGAAGGTGAGATCATGAACACGTTTCGCGTCGGCTGCGCCGCTTCCGAGATCGCCGGCATAGAGCGATTCCTGGCGGAGCACGACGCCCACAGAGTCCTTGACGACAAAATCCAGCGACAGATTCCCGGTCGGCACGTCATTGTAATCTTTCGAATCCGACTTGGACGACGCGGCTGTCGCGGAGGAGAGTTTGAGCCGGATCTTCGCCGCGACGGGACCCGACGAGGCGTTGTCGAACGCATAGCCGAGTTGAAATACGCCCCACGCGGTTCCCTCGCCGACGACGCCCGCCGAACAAGTCGCGCCGGCCTTATCCAATCGGCCGCTCTTTCCAGCCGCGCGCTCTCCCTCCTGACCGGAGGTAAACTTCGCGATGTTGAACGAAGTATCGGCGGGAATGGTTCTATGCCCGATGGCCAGGGCGGCCTCATCGAGATCGGGGCGCGCCGACTCGACCATGCGAATGCTTGGATCGGCCGCACCGCCATCGCACCCGGCGAAGACGCAGCAGGACGCCAGAACGCACAAGAGTCCGACCGCGCGAGAAAAACATGATTGCGAAGAAGCGTCAAACCTGAACATGGTGAAGAGGTTATGAGGCTAACCGGCGACTGTCCAGCGAATGTGAGGGACCTTGAAGCTATCACGAGGCGGTCGCGCCCGGGCGAGGAGGCCGGCCGTCATTTGCCTGGCGACCGCACCAGTCGAAAGCCGAAATCGGCCGAGGGCGCACAGGGCCCCCGTCGGTTCACAAGCCGGGTTCGACCACGCCTCCCGGCCCACCGACGAGCGGGCTTTCGAAGCGGTCATAAACCGTTTTACTTATGTCCCGCACGGGCAACTGCTTACGAAAAATCGAGTCACGCAGGGTCGCTGTGAGATCATCGCCGCGGGAAGGGTTCGCCACCGCGCCGCATCAAACAGTTCGGGCTGCACTCCGAACACCCGGTTGCCTTGCCGAACGGATGCTCGTCTGTGACAATGGTCGATTCGAGATTGGGTGATCCGACATCGGCCACACGCGTGCATCGAAGGGGTCATCGACGAAAGGGAATGCGGCAGTGATCAAGAGCAAGTACGGCGTTGAACAGCACGGCATCGAACCCACGCGCTACGTCTTCTGGAACAACTCGGTGCCTGCGCTCGTCGAGATGTCGGTTCAACGCCGCGAAGCGCAGCTGACCTCCACCGGAGCATTGGCCGCTTTGACCGGCAAGCGCACCGGCCGAAGCCCGAACGACAAGTTTGTCGTGCGCGACGCGAATTCCGAGAAAAGCGTGGCGTGGGGCAAGGTGAACCAGCCGATGACGGCGGAGACGTTCGACAAGCTGCACAAGCTCGTGCTCGAACACATGAACACCCGCGAACTGTTCGTGGTCGATGCGATGGTCGGCGCCGACGAAGAGTACGGGCTGCCGCTCCGCGTCGTGACGACAAAAGCCTGGCACGCGCTCTTCGCGCGGCAGTTGTTTCGCCGGCCGACGGCGGAGCAGATCGAAAACAACAAGCCCGAGTTCGTGGTTCTCGGCGCGCCGGATTGCCTCGCGGATCCGAAAACCCACGGAACCAACACCGAAGCCTTCATCGCAGTGGACTTCACGCGAAAGATCGTCCTCATCGGCGGCACACTTTACGCCGGGGAAATCAAGAAGTCGCTCTTCACGATCATGAACTATATTCTGCCCGAGAAGGGCGTCTTTCCGATGCACTGCTCGGCAAACGTGGGCGCGAAGGGCGACGTGGCGCTCTTTTTCGGCTTGTCCGGCACCGGCAAGACGACGCTCAGCGCCGATCCGAACCGCCAGTTGATCGGCGATGACGAACACGGTTGGTCCGATCGCGGCGTCTTCAATTTCGAGGGCGGCTGCTATGCCAAGTGCATCCGCCTGTCGGAGGACAAGGAACCGCAGATCTATCGCGCGATCCGATTCGGCAGCGTGCTCGAGAACGTTGAAGTCATGGCGAACGGCCGCGTCGTCGATTTCGACAGCGACAAGCACACCGAAAACACCCGCGCTGCGTACCCGGTCGAGTTCATCGACAACGCCATTCGGGAGGGCGCCGCGAAGAGCCATCCGACGGCCGTCGTCTTCCTCACCTGCGATGCCTTCGGTGTGCTTCCGCCGATCTCGCTTCTGACGCCTGATCAGGCGATGTATCACTTCCTCAGCGGCTACACCGCGAAGCTCGCCGGCACCGAGGCCGGCGTGGGCAGTGAACCGCAGGCGACGTTCAGCACCGGCTTCGGCCAGCCGTTCCTGCCCCGGGAGCCGATGGTCTATGCCCAGTTGCTCGCCGAGCGGATCAGGAAGCACGGATCACAGTGCTACCTGATCAACACCGGCTGGTGCGGCGGCGGCTTCGGAATCGGCAAGCGGATCGACCTGAAGTCCACGCGCGCCATGGTGACTGCCGCGCTCGCCGGCAGCCTGACGAAGGGCGAGACCACGCCCGATCCCATTTTCGGATTGGGCGTGCCGACCAAGGTCGATGGCGTGTCACCGGAGCTTCTGCAGCCGCGAAAGTCGTGGCCGAACGCGGCGGATTACGACACCCAGGCGAAGAAGCTGGCGGAGTTGTTCATCAACAACTTTGAAAAGTTTCCGAATGCCACCGCCGAGGTGAAGGCCGCCGGGCCGAAACTCGGCTGATCGCGTAACCCGACCTCTGCACTCCTCAAATTGTGTGGCACGCCACGTGCTCAATAACACTCGCGGTGAGTCAAAAGACCCACTGACAGACGCCGCCCGCCGGCAGACTGTGGAAAACCTCGCGGAAGACTGCGAGATTCTCCGTTGCCGGGAACTCGGCGTTGGCAAACAACACAGTGGCGTTGACGATTTCGGCCCGGTGCGCTAGATTGATTTCGAATCACGGCGGCCCGCCAACATCGACGCCGAGAGTGAAGAAAAGCCAGACACATGCCTGCAATCCCGACAATCCCCGCCATCTGCCGTTTTCTGAATCGAAAATCGGTCTGGCGCGCGATCTGGATTGCCCTGCTGCTCCTTCACGCCCCGATCACGTATCGCGTATTTTCGCTCGCGATTGACGGTGAATCGAAGTGGTCGAGCCTCGTTCTGATCGGCATTACCAATCTCTTCTTCGTTCTCGAAATCGTCTTCGGCTGGTCGCTGCACATTCTGACGGATCGGCGGCGGATCGTCGCGTTCGTCGTGATCATCGCGCTGTTGCACGTCGGTATGGTGGATCATGCCCTGCCCGGCTGGTCGTTCATGACCGAGCTCAATGCATGGCTTGCAGTCTCGATCGGCGGATTGCTGCTGGTTGCCATCTGCCTGCCGAGAATTGCGGCGTTCTGCCGCGAATGGCGGGCCCTGCTCTTGCAGATCGATTTGTATCGACGACGACGCGGGCATCACGTCCGCGTCCTGTGTCGTCGCGAATCCCACGCGGCGCGGTTCCTCGCCCCCGTCCAATCGCATCGCGCTCCCCCATTCTGAATCCCCCGGCATTCCGATTCACAAGGCTGTCGTCCTCGATGCGCATCGGGGCTGATCGGTCGTTCACGGATGCCTTCTGTCTCCGGATCGCTACGGGATCGCCGTGATTTCACGGCCAATCGTGCAGGCCTGTCGCTGAGCGCTCACGGCACGCCGACACGAGCCCGAATCCCGGCGCGATCTCCCCTCGACGTTTGTTGTTGACTGTTCATGAATAAGGACTCCGCGCCTCGGAATTGATTTCCCGGTCGCGCAGAAAAACCCGCTCCCAGGAGGAGAAAAACCATATGCAAGCTCATCGCTTCACGACACTCGGGATCACCATCGCACTCATCACGGTCGCAGCGGCCGCTTCGGCACAGGCGACCCTCGTTCCATTCACCGAGAACTTCACGAGCGGCCCCGCCGATTGGCGACAGGCCAACGGCACCACCGACCTGGCATGGAATGCCGCCGGTGGTCCCGCCGGCAGCAGCTACGCGTCGGCCGCGTTCAACTTTCAGGCCCAGGCGCCCGACGCACAGTCGCTGGTCATTCGGGCGCACGATGAGTACGGCTCAAGCGGCGGCGCGTTTGTCGGCAACTGGCTGGCCGACGGCGTTGACGGCTTCAGCGTCTGGGTTCGCCACAACACGCCCATGCCGCTGACCTACTTCGTTCGCTACGCCAGCCCGGTGAACTTTCCGGGCGCCGCGTCGGTGCAGTTCGTCCCCGTGCTGCCGAATACCTGGACCCAGTTGAACTTCAACATCGCCTTCGGTGATCCGAACCTCACCCTGGAGGGGCCGCCGACGCCGGCATTCTTCAACTCTGTGTTCTCGAACATCGGTCATGTGCAGGTCGGCGTCGTGACGCCGGCCGCGCTCGCGGGATCTGCGACCAATTACGCGTTCGACATCGATCAACCCAGCATCGTGCCCGAGCCCGCGTCGATCGCGCTTGTCGGACTGGCTTCGTGCGGCATTCTGCTGCGTCGTCGGCGAAACGCGGGCAGGTGACGGCTTTCCGGGGGGGATGGTCCCGCGGCCCCGACCGGCCGCGTGGTCCATTCACTTCGATCACCAAACAAAAGCCATCGTCACGGAGGAAGCGAATATGAGAAACCTGGCACTCGTCATTCTCGCGACCATCGCCGCCCAGACGGGCGCCGCCCGCGGAGATTCGACGTTTCTGATTCCATCGCCATCGGACGACCGCTGGCACTATCCGTTCAACCCGTTCCCCGGAACGCGCGCCGTCGGTTCGACTTTCGGCACGGTCGGCGACCGCGATTTCCTCGGCC
>CALLKH010000103.1 GCA_938008425.1 uncultured Planctomycetaceae bacterium
CGGGTGATCGATGTCGAGGCCCAGTTTTCGCTGAAGAACGGGTTTGACGTCCTGACCAGCGTGGTCACCGACGCCAAGGATACGGCCGACCATGATCTCGTGGTGATCGACGTTTCCAATCCCGGCTCGCCGACAGGCATGTCCGCCTCGCCGCCGATCGGCAATGTCGGCACGACGCTGACCGGCATGACGATGGACCCATCCTCCGGAGATGTGTACATCTCCAATCTTGAGCCGCGCAACCTGGAGCGCCTGGAGCCCACGATCAACGGCCGCTTCATGAAGCACGAAATCGTGGTCGTTCGCGGTGTGTACTCCGCGACGCCCACGATCCAGCGGTTCGACCTGCACGCCGGCATTCCGAATTTCGACAACGTGAGCAGCCCGAACCCGGCGGCCCAGGCCGGCTCGCTCGCGAATCCGATGGACCTTGCGCTTTCGGCGTCCGGTCGCTGGCTATACCTGGGTGCCTTCGGCGTGAGCCGGGTGGGCGTGATCGACACGTCTACCATGGGGGTGCGAAGCCGCATCGATGTCGGCGGCGGCCCGCGCGGGCTGGCACTCGACGCGGCGCAGAATCGTCTGTACTCGTTCAACCGCACCGACATGAGCCTGACGGACCTGGATGTTTCAAATCCCGGGCTTCCCGTGATTCGTGAAACCCGGCCGCTCTACAATCCGGAGCCGCCGATCATTCGCGACGGGCGGAACTTCCTCTACTCCACGAAGAATTCAAACAACTTCGGTTCCTCCTGCGGGATGTGCCACATCGACGGCAACCTGGACCACCTCGCCTGGGACCTCGGTGATCCGAACGCCGCGGCGCTGCTTCACACGCCGTTCCTCACCGCGAACACGCCGTGCGATCAGCAGGCCCCCGACCTGAACCACCCGCTCAAGGGGCCGATGGTCACGCAGTCGCTCAAGGGGCTCAACAATCACACCGAGCTTCACTGGCGGGGCGACAAGGAGGATTTCAACGCCTTCAACAGTGCATTCGCCGGACTTCTCGGCGGAAACCAGCTTCCGCCCGCCCAGATGCAGAAGTTCACGGACTTCATCAACACCGTGGTCTATCCGCCGAGCTATTACAGAACCCATGACAACCAGTTCAAGGATCCCAGCGCAGCCGCCGGCCGCGCGCATTTCATCAACAACTGCAATGCCTGCCACATGCTGTCGCACGACGGCGCGCTGCAGGACGACTGCATCCCGGACGGCGATGACGGGGCGTTCATCCTGAACGGACTCTTCGCCCAGATTCAGATGGTTCCGCAGCTGCGCTCCATCAACAGGAAGTTCAACAGCGACAGGTACAACGGGTTCGGTCTCATCCACGACGGCCGCGAGGAGCGCGAATCAAACGCCCATCCGCTCGAGACCTTCCTTCAGGACTTCTTCCCGGGCATTTCGACGCCGCCGGCGAGCACGGAGATCATCGGCTTCATCACCGCGTTCCAGTCCAATGTCATGCCCGTCGTGGGCTGGCAGGTTCTCTGGGATGATCCGTCGGCGACCGGGCAGGACCTGGCCGACGTGCGGGAGATGATCCATCAACACGCGCTCACGCCATCGCGTTGCGACGTGATCTTGAAGGCGACCATCGGCGGCGTGCAGCACGGCGCCGTCCTGACGCAGGTGAACCCGCCGGTGTTCACCTCAAGCCTCGGGTCGACGCATGATCTGGCCAACCTCTCCGGCATCGTCGCCGGCGGCACGTCCCTTGTTGTGACGGCCGTTCCGCCGGGGTCGGGCATTCGAATCGGCGTGGATCAGGATCTGGACGGAATCCTCGACAGCTTCGATCCCAAGCCATAGGCGTTTCTTCTTGCCGACGCGGCCCGTGCGTCCGGTCTTCAGCGCTTCCGATCGCGTTGAAAATGGTCGCACGGCCGCGTCGAATTCGTTAGAATGGGACTTCAGTTGCCGTGCGGCCGCGGGGCGGGCTTGTGGGCCGTGCGGGGAAAAGCAGTCATCAACTCATGTCACGCCGACTTTTGATCCCGGGGGTCATGGTGGCGGCGATCTGCAACGTTGCCGCGGCGCAGCCGGTACGGGTGCATCCGGATGCCGTCGGCGAGGCACGCATCCGCCGAACCGACTGGGGCGGCGCCGCGTCGGTCGGCCCGAATCAGCATGCCATCCCGGACCTCATCGGCTACCAGATCGGCAAATGGGAGCCGCTGAATCGAACGGGAGATTTGTTCGCCGGCAACTGGCAGGACGGCGGCGGATTTCTGCGCGTGGACCTCGGATTCAAGGGATTCATCAATCCGCCCGGTCCGCTGGCGCAGCAGGACGACAATTTCGCGCCCTATCTCTACGGCCAGTCGCCGGCGTTCGGCTTCGTGGAGTTTGATGTTGATCGCAACGTCGCGACGGGCGGCGAGGTCGGCTTCCCCGAGCTGCGTTATCTGGCGAATGTCGCGCGATTCGGCGGCAAGCCCTCGATCGGCCGATATGCGGATCGCGTCGTGCTGAATCCGGCGGACTTCGATAACACCATGTCCACGCCGCCTTACTACGAACGCAGCGGCGAAGAGTTTCATCTGGCACTCTTTGGCGACCGCATTGAGTCGGTCTTTGAAATCACCGGCGACGGCGACGGTGTGTTCGATCCGGGCGAGAAGTGGATCGTCCGCGGCCGTCTGTTTCACCGCGCCCACGGTTTTGAGCGGTTCAATATCAATGCCGCGGACGGGCCGTACGAGCTGCTTGTCGATCTGCAGTATGACTCGAGCATTGCGCTGAATCTGACGTTCGTCTCACTCGTGGTTCCGCTGACGAATGCCGATGCGGCGAGTGTGAACGGCGACGCGGTCGAGCCGAATGACGACAACGCCTTCAACCAGGCGTCCGTCGCCGAAGCCCTCGCCAATCTGATCAACAGCGCCAATTCGATTCCGCAGGGCGGCCCGCTGGCCAATGATCCGGCCTACGCCCTGATTCGTTTCTGGGCCAATCAGAATGTCGCCACGAGTCTTCATCCCGAAATATGGCATGTGAACGTGCTGGTCGGCATGGCCTATGAGCAACTCGGCGGCATCGGCGAGCTTTTCGCGCCCACCGATGTGTCGGATGACCCGCTCATCGGTGATTTCAACGGCGACGCCCGGGTGGACTGCGAGGATCAGAACCTGCTCGCCCAGTTCATTCTCACCGAGGAATCGTCCGGCTTCTGGGATGCCGACGGCGTGCAGAACGGCGCCGTCGTCCTGGCGAATTTCGGCCCGCACTTCAGCGTGTTTGATCTGAATTACGACGGCGTGATTGATTCCGCCGACGGGAGTCTCGTGATTCCGCTCGGCGATCTCGATTTCGATTGCGACGTGGACACGGACGATCTGGTTCTGTTTGTGACGCTGCTGGTGTCGCGGGAATCGTTCTCGGCGGCCCAGATCGCCGCCTTGACTCCCCGGGCGGACTTCAGGCAAGATGGCGTCGTCAACGGCGCCGATATCCGGGGTTTTACGATCCGCTTTCTTGCGGAGTGAAGAACAGTGTACGAGGGGAATCGGCCATCATCGGGGGCCGCGGCGCGCAGCATCGCGCGAGAGCGCCTGTTCCGCGCATCCGCGCCGGGATTCTCGCTTCTGGAAATGCTCGTCGTCATTGCGGTCATCGCGATCCTGATCGCCATTCTGCTTCCAGCCCTTTCCGCATGCCGCCGGGCGGGTCGAAATCTCAAATGCGCCAGCCAGCTCAAGCAGGTTTCGTTTGAGTTTCAGTTGTTTGCCGACGATTTCGCGGTCCGCTCACGGGGCGACAGTGCAGCGCTCGGTACGAAGTGGTTTTATCTCGAGGACTTTCAGGAGAGCCTCTACCGCGTGGACGAGTTCTGGGATGTACCCGGGGCCTCGCGCGCCACCTATGAAGGCGCGCAGGAACTGATGATGTGCCCCGAAGGGCCGAGTTTTCTGCGCAGGCTCGCCGCGACGCCGTGCAGCGGCGGGGCCGTCTTTCCGCGCGTGAACGTCAGCCTCGCCTTCAATCGGCGGATGCACAAGGCGCTCGATCCCTCCGGATCCTTCATGCTGACGCAGGTGCTCAACAGCCGCGTCCTCGATCATCCGAACGCCCCGCTCGTTCTCGATGTCGACGCGAAGGACGTGAACCCCAGCAACGGGCAGCCCTACTACGCCGCGCCGCCCGCCACCGAGCCCGACGGCTACGAAAACAACGCCTTCTGGTTCCCTTCGACCCGCCACAATGGTCGTCTGAATGTCGCTATGATCGGCGGCCACGTCGCCTCGATCAAAAAGGCCGAACCGGGCGCCGGAATCGATTGGGGCTACATCCCCGATTGAGCCGCCATGTCCCGGATCTCGTGAACCGGGCATGATGCAACACCGGCCATCCCTGAAACGCAATTCATGAGCCTTCGAACCAAATGCGCCATTCTGCTCATCGCCTTCGAGCTGACCGTGGCGGCCACGCTCATGTTCACCGTTCGCTACATCGGCGCGTACTTCGACGATGCCGCGAATACCCTCGCCGTCAGCGGCCGTGCCGGTGTTGACCTCGCCCGGCTTCGAACCCTGATCAGAAATGAGCTCTCGAGTCTCAAGCGGGCTGAGAATGCCGAGACGCTTCGCGCCGAGTGTGAACGCATTGAGAAGGAGATCAATTCGGTGGTGGAGCTTCTGCGACAGGATCTGTCTCCGGCACTGGAGTCGACTCAGCTTCGGCCACTCGTGAATCTTCTGGAATCGCGAAGGCCGACGGTGGCCGCCCGTCTGGCGGAGATCGATCGGGGCGTCGAACAGCCGGCCCGCGTCGATCCGGAGCAACACCTGGCGATCGATGATTTCATCAGTCGAATGGAGTCCGGCGTGAACGCGAAACTGCGCAAGACGATCGAGGCGTCGTTCGCCGCGCAGGACCAGGCTGCGCTGATTCTGTCGGTGAACATGGTCGTCGCCGCGGCGCTGGGCATCCTCGGCATGTTTCTGATGCGAAAGTGGGTGCTCCTGCCCGTTCAGGAATTGAAGGCGGCGACCGACGAATTCGGCAAGGGCCGGCTTGAGTACCGGGCCCGCGTGCACACGGGCGATGAACTCGGACAACTCGGCGACGCGCTGAACCGGATGTCCGCCGACCTGTCGCGCATTGAAAAGCAAATGGTTCTGCGTGAGCGCGCGGCCGCCATGGGTGATCTGATTTCATACATCGCCCACAACATCCGCAATCCGCTGGCCGGCATTCGCAGCCTGGTGGATTCCTGTCAGCGCGAAACAGAGCCGGACTCTCCGCTGAGTCCCAAGCAGGGGGAGATCATCGCCGCCATCGAGCGGCTTCAGCGCTGGCTTCGCGAACTGGAACACACCTGCAAACCGCTGGAGATCTCGCTTCAGCCGGTGGGCATTCGGCAGATAGTCGATAACATTGTCGCGGTCTTCAAGCCGATGGCGGATCGGCGCTCGGTGGCGCTGAATCAGCGATTGAACGGCGAGATCGGAAGCGTCATGCTCGACGAGAGGCACTTTGAACAGGCCGTCGCCGCCATTGTCGGGAATGCGATCGAGGCGGTCGGCGAGAACGGCGCGGTGACGATCGGCGTGGAATCAAACGGCGATCCTTCGCACTGGTCGCTTTACGTTGAGGACACGGGGCGCGGCATTCCGGATGATCTGTCGCGCAAGATCTTCGATCCGACGTTCACCACCAAGCGCGACGGCCGCGGCCTCGGACTCGCCATGGCGCGCAAGGTGGCGGAGCTGCATGGCGGCCGGTTGACGCTTGAATCGCCCGACGGGGGCGGCGCGAGATTTCGATTTGTCATGCCTGTGGCACCGGTTGCGGGCTGAGAGAACCCATGGCTGAAATACTCATTGTCGATGACGAGGAAACGCTGCTCGCGACGACGAGCCTCGAGCTTCGCCGCGGCGGGCACGTCTGCCGCGGCGTGACGTCGGCCGAGGCGGCGCTCGCCCAGTTGCAGTCGGCCGAGCCGCAGGTCGCGCTCGTTGATATTCGCCTGCCCGAGATGGACGGTGTCGAGTTGATCCGCCGCATCCGGTCGGCCGGCTACGACTTTCCCATCGTTGTGATGACCGCATTCGGCTCGGTCGAAGGCGCGGTGGCGGCGATGAAAGTCGGCGCGACCGATTATCTTCAGAAACCCGTCGGCATCGCGGAGCTGGAGCTCGTGATCGATCGCGCCCTGCGAAATTCACGGCTGGCCAACCGTCTTGCCGTCTTCGAGCGCGAACGCGAGCGACAGGGCGTCGAGCGATCGATCATCGCCGAGAGCGAGTCCATGCGCGGCGTCATGGCGCTCGTTCGGCGCATCGCGGCCGTCCCGCCGGACGAGCACGGCCATCTGCCGACGGTGCTCATCACGGGCGAAACGGGAACCGGCAAGGACGTCATCGCCCACCAGATACATGATCAAAGTTCGCGACGGGATGCGCCGTTCGTTCAGATCAACTGCTCCGCGCTGCCCGCGTCGCTCGTCGAGGCCGAACTCTTCGGCTACGAGAAGGGGGCATTCACCGACGCGAAGACGCAGAAGAAGGGCCTCTTTGAAGCGGCCGCGGAGGGAGCGATCTTTCTGGACGAGATTGGTGACATGCCGATGTCGCTTCAGTCCAAGCTGCTGCTCGTGCTTGAACAGAGGACGTTTCGCCGGCTCGGCGACACGCGCGAGCGAAAGGTGCAGGCTCGCACGCTGGCCGCCACCAACTGCGATCTCACCCGGCTGGTCGCCGAGGGCCGCTTCCGGAAGGACCTGCTCTTCAGGCTCCAGTCGCTGTCGATCCAGCTCCCGCCGCTGCGAACCCGCGGCGACGACGTCATCCGGCTCGCCGAGCATTTCGTCCGGCGACAGGCGGTGCGGCTGCATCGCCCGGTGCCCATTCTCGCCGACTCGGCGGTGGAAGCGATCCGGCGTTATGCATGGCCGGGCAACATCCGCGAACTCGACAACGTGCTTCAGCGAGCCGTGCTGCTCACCGATGATGAGGCCATCCAGGCGGACCATCTCAATCTCGATCAGTCGTCGCTCGCCGCGCCGCCGGTCGGCCTCGACGACATTCGCTTTCCCTTCGGCCGGGAGAACTTTTCGCTGACCGACGTGGAGCAGCGGGTGATCGATCAGGCGGTCGAATTCTGCGGCGGAAACATCTCCGAGGCCGCGCGAATGCTCGGTGTCAGCAGGGGGGCGCTTCGGCACCGGATTGAAAAGCGGAATTGATGTGGGGCTCGGGCCGAATGAACTGCCGGAGAATTCGCGATTTCTTCTCCCCGAAGGGGTGATGGAATGTAGCCACCGGTGGAGCATCGCTTGGGCGCAGCCCCGCGATGCGGAACCCGTGGATGAAGTGCCGTAATCATGGCAGCACCGGCCGGGGCTGAGGAAATCTTCGCAGATCGAGTTGGCTCGCGAGTGAGAGTTCCTCCGACCCTTCGGGGCGGAGAAGGATGGATCCCGCTGAACCACGGGCTCCGCTTCGCTTCGCCCGTGGCTACACTCCTTCGCCCCGATGGGGCGGGGAGGAATCTGGAGTTCATGTGTGGATGAAGCCGGGATTCGCCATTGGTGATAAAAGGCGGTGGCGTCAACTCTTCGATGCGACGACATTCTGCGCCCCCCTACGCAGGACTTATGCAATCGAGAGTCGTTTCAGCCGTCACCCGCGCTGACCTTGAAAATGATCACCTTTCCCTCGGCGCCTGGAATGAACGAGTCGGTGTACTCTTCCACGACGACGAGGCCGGGCGTGGACTTCAGCAATGCCTCGGTGGAGTCGCTGGGATTCACGTACAAGACCCAGAACGTCCGCGGATTCGCCGTTACCGATTCACGCAGGCGCTCCATGACATCCGAGAGCACTTTCCCGCGAAATGGGTTGAAGAAGAAGGCGATGTTGATGTCGCCTGGGACGACAAACGTTGTCGCATCGGTCACCACGATCTCGGTATTCGTGCACCGCAATCGGCTTCGCGCTCGGTCGATGTTCTGTTCGGCAATCCGGGCCAGCTCTTCGCGAATCTCGACCCCGATCACGCGTTTGAAAGGGTAGTCGGTGGCCGCGACGACGACGACGCGACCCATCCCCGCGCCGTAGTCAATCAAACCGGCCTGGCCGTCGCGAATCGGGACTCGCTTCAGAACCCGTCGAAGGCATCCAAAGCTCACCGGGCAGTAGCCGTTAAACAGGCTCTCGTCCAGTCCAAGCTTTTTGCATTCAATCTCGCCGACCGATTGAATCCGGTATTTTCGTTCGAGCAGGAGCACCCGATAGCGATGAAAGGCGTAAACGAGGGACTTCTGAACGCCCCCGGTGCGGATTCGATCGAAGAAACGAGCGAGTTTGCTCATGGTGCGAATTCCGGTCGGAGGCGTCCCGGCGTCTGGTGGGTCGATCGCATGATTCTCAGCCGATGAATTCTATTTCGCCGGGATCGGGTACGATTCCCGCCGCGTGTGCGCGCGAGAGCAATTCACGAACCGCCTTGCGGCCGCGCTCGCCGTAGTCCACGGTCCACTTGTTGACGTACATTTCGATGAACTTGTCCGTCAGCGCCGTGTCGAGCCCGCGGCCGAACTGGAGCGCGTAGGCGATCGCCTCCTTGCGATGCTCAAGGCCGTACTCGATCGCGGCGCGAAGCTGCTTTGCAACGGTGTGCATCGCCTCGGGGCCGAGATCGCGGCGAACGACATTGCCGCCGAGCGGCAGCGGCAGATCGGTTTCGCCTCCCCACCACTCCGCGAGGTCCACCACCTTGTGAAGCCCGAGACGCTGGTACGTGAGCTGGGCCTCGTGAATGATCAGGCCCGCATCGACATCGCCGCGCACGACGGCGTCGGGAATCTCGTCGAACATGACGACCTTGTGCCGGAAATTGCCACGGCCGAGGCACATGGTGAGCGCGAGGAACGCCGTCGTTCGTTCGCCGGGCACCGCGATCAGCTTTCCGCGGAGGTCGTCGATCGACATTGCCTCGCGCGTGATGACCATCGGCCCGTAGCCGTCGCCCATGCTGCATCCGCTCGCAAGCAGCGCGTACTTGTCGCGAACGTACGGGTAGGAGTGAATCGAAATCGCCGAAACTTCCAACTCGCCCGCCATCGCGCGGCGGTTGAGGGATTCAATGTCCGCCATCTCGTGGGTGTATCGATACGGCCGCGTGTCGATCAATTCCCTGGCGAGGGCATAGAACATGAACGCGTCGTCGGGGTCGGGGCTGTGGCCGACGCGGATAAGGATGCTGTCGTCTGGCATGGGTGCAAAAGCCTTTTCTCGACGAGATCGCGCCCGTCGTCAGGGTCTTCTTGGGCGGCTCCCGGATCACGCGGTTTCCAGCGGAATCAGGGGCTGAATTCGGGAGCGATTATAGGTGATTCTCCCGAAGCTGACAGGGTTCGGGGGAATTCTCCACCGGAAATGAAACGCCTGAATTTGCGGAACGCGGGCCTGTTTGCGACGGGCGACCGGCTTCGGCATTGACGAAAGTTGCGTCAGATTCTGGCAGCGGCGGGCCGGAGTCCTGCCCCCGATCGAGTGCTTTGCCGAGCGTGTTTTTGCGGACGTCGAAGCGTACCTCGAGCGGGTTTCAATTGTACTTTCTTGGTAAGCGCTTGTGCGGGTCGGTTGCAAAATGGGACGCCGAATGTCCGGGGTCTTTTGCGGCACTGCTCGATAGCCGATAGCACACCGGGTTCGAGAAGGCGGCGGCACGCGGCTCTTGGACGGCATGCAACCTTTGAAATCGCGCACCAGGAACGGTCCGGTCAATGACTCAGAATTACGAAGTCGATAATACAGCAGCGGATTCGGGTTCACGAGCCGCGGTGGACCTCAGTGCGACGTCCGACATCGTGCGCGTCGCGTCGCTTCGCGTCGGCATGCGCCTGACGAAGGGTCTGTTCGACGCGGCCAATGGCGTTCTGCTGCTCGCGGCCGGCATCACCATCACGGACGATTTCCTGAAGCTCCTCAGCGCCCGCGACATCCGATATCTTTCGACCTCCGCCGTACCGCCCCGGGTGACCGTCGAAGCGCCGACGGAGAGTCCGGAAAATGAACGCCTCGATCTCTACATCAATCCGTCGGACAGTGAACTCCCCGTTCGGCCGCTTTCCGCGGATCAGCGCCCGCGCATTTCAGACGCCGCCCTGGCCGATCGCGCGGCCCGCGGCGTCAAGAGCCACGCGCAGGCGACGCAGGCCATTGAGAAATTCTGCAAGGCAATCAAATTCGACGACGACGTCAAGAACGACGGGCTGCACAAGGTTGTCCACGAGTTCATGGATATGGTCTCTCTCGATCTCGACCTGATGCCGACGATCCTGAGCCTTCAGACCTCCGCGGACGAATACCTGTTTCAGCACTGCGTCAACGTCGCCGCCATCAGCATGAACATCGCCGCCCAGCTCGGCCTGCGGCGCGAGAAGATCATGGAGATCGGCCTGGCGGGCCTTCTGTCCGACGTCGGAATGCTCAAGGTGCCCGAGTCCATCCGGTTCGCGCCGCGGCCGCTCACACCCGAGGAGCGCGACGAGGTTCAACGTCATCCCATCTACACCGTGGATTTTCTCGAGAAGGTCGCGGGGTTGCCTTCGGAGGTGAAATTCGTCGGCTACCAGGTGCATGAACGCCTTGATCGCACGGGCTATCCGCGATGCCGATCCGGCGGCCTGATTCATGCCTACGCGAAGATCGTTTCGATCGCCGACGCATTCTCAGCGATGACCTGTCCGCGGCCTTACCGCGAGGCGATTCCACCGCACGACGCCATTCGAGCCATTCTCACCGACTGCGGTTCGGGCAAATATGATCGTGACTACGTTCGCGCCCTCATCGACGGGCTCTCGGTTTTTCCGGTCGGAAGCCATGTCGAACTCGAAGATGGTCGATTCGCCCGCGTGATTCGCGGCAACACCGGGCTCAATACGCGTCCCGTGGTGCGAACCCTGGACCGCCGGACCGGCGAGCTGGACGAGACCATTGATCTCGCCTGCGTGTCGGATATTCGCATCGTTCGCGTCGTTCGCGACGTTTCTGAACTCCCGTCCGCCCGCTAGTTCATTTTCCAGTTACAATGGGATCGATCGTTGGTGCGTCCGTGCGCCGAATCATCGGCCGCGATCGGGTTGGAGCGTCCGCGCCGGTGTCGGCATTGCGACTCAGTTGACGCGTCGTGGGAGAAGTTGCGTTGCCTGAATCCCATCTGGATTTGTCTTCTTCGAAGAATCGCCCGCCGCCCTACGCGGTTTTCTCCTTACTGCTCTTTGGCTGTTCGGTCGGGGCGCTGGGTGTGGCAGCGTGGCTTTATTGGGATCGGACTGAGGAGCCCATCTACAATCGCGGCCATACGCCGCTGACGCACGAAACCAACCTGGGCAAGATCTGGCTGGCCGATCGTGAGGTCGAGCACATGCTCGCACCGAACGTTGACGCCTCGCTGACCAACGAGGAGGGTGAACCCGTCAACTACCGATCCGTGCCCGTCGGGTCCGCGTATTTCCGCGACGACGGGGTACAGCCGCCCGTCTTTGCGGTCGCGGTCGGTGACAGCTTCACATTCGGACACGAGATGCCGCTGAAGGACTGCTGGGTGGAGAAGACCGAGTCTCTTCTGAAGGCCGACGTGGTGAATCTTGGCGTCACGAACATCTTCGGCAGCACGCAGATCCAGCGAACACTGGAGCGCCACGGACTGCCGCTCAAGCCCAAGCTGGTCATCTGGGCGGCGTTCGTCAACGACTGGTACGAGGACACGCTGTTTCATTCATGGGAGCTCATCGCGCCGCCGCTCAAGGGGCAGATCGACTTTCCCCGATCGCGATCTGTCTACGATGCGATGCGGCGTCACATCTATAAGTCCCCACCGACCGAGCCCAACGGCCTGGCCCGCGAGCCTCCACTTGATGCCATCGTTGTGTACACCGAAGGAGCCCTCAAGCTGACCTTTGATGCGACATCCTATGCCGCTCAGAATCTCGATATTCCCGCCATCTCCAACGGCTGGGCGACATCCCAGACCGCCATGCTCCGCGCCGCCAAGGCGGCGCGCGATGCCGGGGCGGAGATGATCGTCATGACCATCCCGGCCAAGGAAAGCGTCTATCACAGCCGCGCGAGAGAGGTCCTGGCTTATGCCAAAGTGCGGCCCGACGACGTCTTCTGTGCGACCATCGAGTCCTTCTGCCGCGAGAACAACATTCGCTGCCTGAATCTCCTGCCGGTGCTGCGCCCGCGCGCCGACGCTGGCGATCAGCTCTACTTCGGCCGCGACGGCCACTTCAATCGCCTCGGTAACGCCGTGGTTGCGGAGGCGTTGGTCGAATTCCTGAAAGCTGAAGAACTCCTGCCTGAATCGGCTCACGGCGACTGACCCACGCCGTCTTGGCGGGTATGGCCGCCCCGTGTTAGGCTTGACGCCTGCGGACCAGGCTTGCGCGGGTTCGTTCCCGAATCCGGCGAGCGTTGACGCATTGGAGGGTCAGACGGATGAGTCACGGCGACGATCAATTCGAGAAGCACTTTCAACGCAAGCGGGAAGAGGACGAGCGAGCGAAGAAGAATCTGCCGGGCGAAGACGACGAGCCGTTACCGCCGCCGGTCGAGACCATCCGCAAGGAGGGCTCAGACATCGGGCGAAACGACCCCTGTCCATGCGGCAGCGGCAAGAAGTACAAGCAATGCTGCCTGCTGAAGGCCGACAAGAAGAAGAAAAAGTAGCCCGTTGGCGGGGAGTTCGTGTCGCACGGCTCGTTATTCGGCCGTCCGCGCTGTGAATTCATCGCTCGTCCGGCACCGGGGTGGGGCGGTGCGGCCGTTGCAGTAATGGGCGGTCGATCTATGATTCCCGGATGCCCTCGTGGTTACTCAACGTACTTTATTTTCTGGGCGGCGTGGCGTACCTTCCGGTCCTTCTCTATCAGAGATTCCGGCAGAAGAAGCACCGCGGCGGCTGGAAGGAGCGATTCGGCGGAATTCCCTTTCGGCCCAGCGAAGGGCCGTGCATCTGGGTTCACGCTGTCTCCCTCGGCGAAGTCAACGCCACGAAGAGTCTCGTATCTGAAATCGAGGCCACACTACCCGAATTCGACATTGTCATCTCCGCGACCACCGACACCGGCTACGCCCGGGCCCGCGATCTCTACCCCCGGAAGCTGGTCTTCCGCTACCCTCTCGATTTCACAGCCGTGGTGAACCGGGTCTTCAATCGGATTCGACCGAACGCCATCGTTCTGATGGAACTCGAAGTCTGGCCGAATCTGCTTCGAACGGCCTGGGAGCGTGGAATTCCCGTCGGCATCGCCAATGGGCGCATCACCGAAGAAAAATCGATGCGTCGCTACAACCTGCCGATCATCCGAAATGTCGCCCGACAGATGTTCGGGCATATTTCCTGGGTGGCTGCCCAGAATTCGATCTACGCGTCGCGATTTGAATCGCTGGGCGTACCCATGGACCGAATCCGGGTCACCGGTTCGATGAAGTACGACACCGCGCAGGCGGGCGATGAAGTGCCCGGGGCGGAAGAACTCGCCGAGGCGATGGGAATCGATCGCACCGTGCCGCTGATCGTCGCGGGCTCGACCGGTCCGGGCGAAGAGGATCTTCTGCTTCGAGCGTACAACAGGCTTCGTCTCGAACTCTCGAAACTCCAGATCGCCATCATTCCGAGAAAGCCCGAGCGATTCAGCGATGTTGCCCGGGCCCTCGAGACCCGCGGCCATGCCGTAAAACGGCGCAGTCAGTATCCCGATGCGAACGCCGAGAACCCCTCGCCGGTTGCTCCGGTCAAGCCCCGGGTTACCGGTGGCGGCCATCTCAGCCGGGACCGATCGACGGTCTTCCTCGGCGACACCATGGGCGAGCTTCGAAAGTTCTACGCGCTGGCCGACGTGGTGTTCGTCGGTCGATCGCTCGTTCCGCTCGGCGGTTCGGATCTGATGGAAGTCGCCGCGCTGGCGAAGCCGATGTGCTTCGGACCCTACGTCGAGAACTTCGCGGAGGTCGCGGAAAAGCTGGTCGGCGACCATGCGGCCGTCAAGATGGCGAAGGATGACGACCTCGTTCCGACGCTGCGCATGCTGCTCCAGGATCGTGATGCGGCGGCGGACATGGGCCGGCGCGCCCAGGGCGTCGTCCTGCAGAACCGCGGCGCCACGGAGCGCACGATCGACATGCTCTGCCACGTGCTGGGGCAGTATGCCGAGCCGCTGAGCGAAGAAGAGGCGGCCGAAGACGCGGCTTGAGGCGACGAGGGAGTCAATGGTGTGGCACTGATTCCGTCCGGCATCACACACTTTCTGTCATCCCGGCATCATGTGGGGCGGCCGTGAACCCAGTCGGTGATCGCGAACCCTCAGCTTCTGAAGCAGCCCGACCGGCTGTGCTGCGCCGCATTCTCGGCGCCACCACCGTCATCTGCGTCGGCGCGGGCGGCGCCATCGGCTCCGGCGTCTTTCGAACACCCGGCGAACTGGCCGGAATGATCGGCTCGCCGTGGGTCATTCTCCTGCTCTGGGTCCTTGCGGGTGCGCTCACGCTTATGCAGAGCCTCGTCACCGCCGAACTGGCGACGCGACTCCCGAAGGCCGGCGGCGAGTACCAATACCTCAAGGAAGCCTACGGCGATTTCGCCGCGTTCTTCTTCGGCTGGTCGTTCACCATCTTCATCATCGGCGGCGGGGCGGCCGTCATCGCCGCGGCATTCGGCGACTTCACCGTCAGCCTTCTTCGACTCGATGCGCGCGGCTGGACGCCGGCGCAACTGGGCACAGCGTCGCGTTGGTTCGGATTCGCCGCGATCTCGGCCGTCGTGCTGGTGAACGCATTGGGAATTCGGGCGGGCGCGGTGACGCTGAACCTGCTCACCATCATCAAGGCGCTGGCGCTGATCGGTATCGGCATCGGCGCGATGGTCGTCACCGGCCGGTTCGCGCCTGCCGAGTCGACAGCCTCCACGACAGCGCTCTCGCCGGACTCGCCCGGCCTCTCATGGGATTCGGTGGCGCTGATCTTCCAGGCGCTCTTGCTCGCCTTCTGGCCCTACACGGGTGCGACCGACTCCGCAAAGCTCGCCGAGGAGACGCGCGACGTTCATCGAACCATGCCGAGGTCGCTCTGTGCAACGGTTCTGATCCTTACGGTGCTCTATCTTTTTTACAACTACGCGCTGCTCTGCGCCATGCCGCCCGACGTCATGGCCGGCCGTGCCGACGCCCATGCGTCCATTTTTGATTCCATCACTGCCGTGAACGTTCACGCCCTCATTCTCGTTGCCAGCATGATCATCTGCTTCGGCGCACTCAGCAGCGTCTTCCTCGCCAACCCGCGCGTGACCTTTGCCATGGCCCGCGACGGTTTGACGTTTCGAATCCTGGGGCGGATGACGAAGTCGCAGGCGCCCGTACCCACGCTGATCATCTGCTGGGCCATCGCCGCGTTCTTCGTGCTCGTTCGCGGGTTTTCCGACATCCTTCGTATCTATTTCATGGGCAGCGCCCTCTTGTTCGGTATGACCTATGGGGCGCTGATCGTCTTCCGTCGACGCGACCGTGCGATGCGCCGGCCGTTTCCGCCGGAGGCGTACCGACTGCCTGCCGGCATTTGGATCGCGGGATTCCTGATCGTCGTTGAGGCGGCCATCGCCGTCAGCATCTTCGTCGGCGATGTGAAGACTTGGGCAGGAAGCGAGCCGCGATACGACAGCCTCGGCTCGGTGGCGCTGCTCGTCGTGCTTGCCTGCCTCTACGGGCTATGGCGGCGGTACAATCCACCCCGGCGACGAGACCCTGGCGGCGATTGAGTGGCGGCATTTTGCCCTCACACGAATCACCGGATCACCCCGCTTCCCTTCATGTGGCGTCGCCGTTAGGAGGGCATGATGAAGTTCGTGATTTCTCGCCCGGCCGTTTCCCTTTGTTCCATGGCGATTTTTCTGATTCACCTCGCCAGCTCGGCCACTGCGCAGTCAACGACTCGACCGACGAATAACGAAGCGCCCAAAGATCGTTTCCGACTGGACCGGGCGGCCATTACGCACGGCGTCGAGCAGATTGCCGCTCCGGGCATCCCCGGTCCGCTGGTCGTGTACGGCGATGATGCGTTCGTCATTGCTGCGGCGAAGCTCGACCAGGTGACCGCTCCGGTCGTGGCGGCCGCGAGTCTTGGCAAGGGGCGCGTGGTCGTCTTCGGCCACACGGGTTATCTCGATGCGGCTTCCATGGGAGTTGCAGACACGGCGCGGCTCCTGGCCAACGCGATCAGATGGGCCGATGGTCCCGCCGATCCGTCGTCGGCCGTTTCGGTGGATTCCACGACGCCGCCTGTGGTGCGCGTCGGCGTCGTGACGAGTCCGTCGTTTGCCGTCGCGCTGGGCAAATCAGACTTTGACGCGAAATCCGTTTCGCTGAATCAGCTCATCAAGGATTTGGGACAGTTCGACGTGATCTGCCTCGGGCAGGGGCCGATGAGTGTGGACGAGATGAAGGCGATTCAGAACTTCATCCGATCGGGTGGCGGCCTGATCATGGCGGGCCTCGGCTGGGGCTGGCTCCAGCTCAATCCCGAACAGACGATCGTCCAACATCCGGGCAACCGCCTTCTGGCCGATGCAGGGCTGGCCTGGGCCGACGGCACGCTCAAGCGGACGTCCGAACTCGGTTTCGCGGTCGGCGGCGTCGTTCCGCCGAACTGTCATGCGGCGATTGCGCTGAGGACGCTCAAGGCCGCGAAATCGGATGCCGAATTGGCGACGCCCGATGAGCTGGCGCTCGCGTCGACCGCCGTCTTGCTCGCCATGCGGACGTTGCCCGATTCAGACGCCATCCTGCTCCCCGAGGTGCGCCGCCTTGTCGCAGGAAGAAAGGAGCCGCTGGTTCCATCGGAATCCAGGCCCTTCAAGGCGACGGACCATGCCCTCGAACGCGTACTGCTCGCCTACGAAGTTCATGAGACGAACGGAGATGTCGATAAGACCCGCGCCCACCCGTCGGCCGCTGAGTTTCCCGGCGCCGTTCCAGACGATGCCCCGCGCATCGCGCGCGAAATCGACATCAACCTGGCGACACCCGGCCGACGCGGCACCGGCCTTTACGCCGCGCCGGGCGAAACGATCAAAGTTCGACTGCCCGATGGAGACGTGCCGGTCGGTCTCGCGATTCGAATCGGTGCCCACTCCGATCGTCTCTGGCATCATTCGGAGTGGAAGCGCGTTCCGGAGATTTCCCGGCAATTCAGCCTGACCACTTCCGAAACCCGCGTGGCCAATCCTTTCGGCGGGTTGATCTACGTTGAATGTCCGGAAGGTTGTGAGGGAGTGATGAGGGTACGAATCGCCGGCGCCGTGGAATCTCCGCGATACGTCTTGAATCAGACCAACCTCGCCGACTGGAAGCGGAAGATTCGCCGCCACGCCGGTCCCTGGGCCGAGCTTGAATCCGCCAAGATCGTCGTCACCGTTCCTTCGACGGCCGTCCGCGAGCTTGATGATCCCGAAACGCTGATGAAGTACTGGGACACGCTGGCGGATGCACACGCGACACTGGCGACGATTCCTTTCGAACGCAAGCGGCCGGAGCGGTTCGTCGCGGATGTTCAGATCAGCGCCGGCTACATGCACGCCGGTTATCCGATCATGACGCATCTCGACGCCGTCGATGACATGACCCGCGTCGAGAATCTGCGAAAGGGATGCTGGGGTCTGCTGCACGAATTGGGGCACAACCACCAGTCGCCCGATTGGACGTTTGATGGAACCGTGGAAGTGACCTGCAACCTGTTTTCACTGCACGCGATTGACACGGTCTGTCAGCCGCCGCCGGGAACGCGCGGCCACAGGTCGGTGGACAAACCGCCCTCCGTGGCGGACTACCTTGAGCGCGGGGCGAAGTTTGAAGAATGGCGGCGCGATCCGTTCCTCGCGCTTCAAATGTATGTCCAGCTTGAGCGGGCGTTCGGATGGGAGACGTTCAAGAAAGTCTTCGCCGAGTATCGCGCGCTGCCGGCGGGCGAACGGCCGAAGACCGACGACGAGAAGCGCGACCAATGGCTCGTGCGATTCAGCCGCGCCTGCGGCCGAAATCTGGGGCCGTTTTTCCAGACCTGGGGCGTGCCGACATCCGATGCGGCGCGG